>CAZWGW010000783.1:0-3789 GCA_964633565.1 uncultured Planctomycetaceae bacterium | reverse complement strand
GCACCGTCCTCCTAGTCGGGGGTCGCAAACGGGTCCGCGCTCGGCTTCCGGGGCGGTATGGGGAGGAGATGTCGGTCATCGAACGGCACGCGGACGATGAGCCGGCAGGGGGCGCCACCGGGCCCGAAGTGGACGCCGCCTGCCCGGCTGTGGCCGGTGAATCGTGTTAATTCGCGGCCGCCCCTCGCTGACGTGAAATTCCCGCAACGTTGGCAGGTTACGTTTGACGATGCGCCGTCCGCTCACTACAGTGCGGGATGAAGAACTTGGCTTGAAATCGCGGTGGCACGATGTCGCGTGGGTTTCTCACCAAGATGATGCACCTGGTTGCCGCCACGTGACAGGGGACGCCCGCCCCTCGCACGGAATTGCGAGTGACGGAGACACTTCCCACCCGGGAGGTGGGGTCGCCTCGTGCTGGACGGTGTCGAAGGAATGACGCGTCTCCGTTGAACTCCCCGGGAGTTCACGGACGCGATAGCCCGTCGATCTTCATGGAGGATCATCATGCCAGTAGACGTCGCAGTCGACCAATCCCGCATTCCTCCCCCGGTGAACGAACTGGTGGCGCGCATTGAACGAATTGTCCGCTGCCGCACCGGCGGACGCATTCGCGACCTCCGCGTCGAGTTGCAGGGGACGGACGTCGTCATCTCCGGCGTCGCCCCGACCTACTACGCCAAGCAGTTGGCCACCCACGCCGCACTCGACGAAATCGCCGGCCACACGCTGACGAACGCCATCGACGTGCTGTGAGCATGTCGATGTTACCTGGCCGTACGCTGCGGCTCTTTCGAGCCGTCGCAGTGCTTTGCTGAGCGACATTTGCGTGCTGAATCGCGCCCGGCGACCCGCTTCCCCTGGCTTCGCGCTTTTCTCTCGTCAGCGGACTCGACTTCCGCGCTGGCCGTCAATTTGAGACGATCCTCCCCAGCGGATCAGGAAAAAATGCCCCATGCGCCGGATTGCCTTCTTCGAGGACGCACAGGCGGACCAGTTCAGCCCGATCGCGCTCCTGCGTCCGGTGTTTGAACTCCTCTGCGGGCATTTCTCGCTCCGCGAACGCCTGATTCGTTCTCTGGAATCAACGGACTGGGGCGCGTTCCTGCGGTCCCGACTCGGCGAAACCTACTCGCAACAGCATCCCGAGGCCCGCGTCAACGACAGACAGTGGCTCGCTGAGGGGCCCACACTGCTGATTAATGGTCGCTGGCTGCCCGAGGTTGGTCCCCTCGCGCAATTGCAACCCGACGACGCAGTCGTCGTGGGCGATACGGTTGTCGCCCTCACACTGCAACCCGATGAAGCGACCCGGTTCTCGTTCAACGACTGGCCCGGCGGCCTTGCACGCGTCATGTCGAAGCGCAATCGGGTGGACATCGGTGGCATGCTGCTTCATTACCCGTGGGACCTGGTCCACCACAACTCGCGGCAAATCACTCTCGATCACCAACTTCGGATGCACCACACGTCTCCCGTGAACCATGGCCCGCACGCCGCCGTCCAGGGCCGACCAGAGGATGTCCACATCGACCCGGCGGCCCAGCTCGATCCGTTCGTCGTCGTCGACGCCCGCAGCGGTCCCGTCTGGATCGAAGCGGGCGTGCGTGTGCTGCCGTTCACGCGGATCGAAGGCCCCGCCTTCATCGGCCGCGCGTCGCAGCTGTTCCGCGCCCACATCCGCAAGGGGACCAGCATCGGACCCGTTTGCCGCGTCGGTGGAGAACTGGAAGCCTCGATCCTGCACGGCTGGTGCAACAAGTACCACGACGGCTTCCTGGGCCACTCCTACGTCTGCCCGTGGGTCAATCTCGGTGCGCTGACGACCAACAGCGACCTCAAGAACGACTATTCTCCGGTCCGCGTGCCGCTCGCGGGGCAGTCGCTCGACACCGGCTCCACCAAGGTCGGGTGCTTTATCGGCGACCACACGAAGACGGCGCTCGCCAGTCTGATCAACACCGGCTCGTCGATCGGCGTGATGACGATGATCCTCCCCGGCGGGGAGCTGCTTCCCAAGCACATCCCCTCATTCACCCGGGTCTGGCACGGCCGGCTGGAGCCGCTCCCCGACGGCGTCGACTCGAGTCTCGCCGCCGCCCGTACTGCGATGCTCCGCCGCGACTGTACGCTGACCTCGGCCGACGAGCGCCTGCTGCGGCAGGTGTTTGAACTGACCCGGGCGGAACGGGACGCCGCCCTGCAGCGCGCTTGACCCCGCCTGGGTCGCCTGGCGTGAAGGTTGTGTGAAATCGCCGGCATCAAGGGCAGTTTGGGCTTGAATCACACGAACATGCGGCACTAGCATGGAACGAGCGGGTTGATCATTACCTTGGGCCAATTGTCACGCCGATAAAGTGTCCCCGCGTCTGCACAAGCTGTCCGTCTGTGGTCTGATCGCGCTATATGGAGCGATCTCGGGCCTGGGGCACGCCGGTCTGCACGCCGTCGGCGGACATCATCATGGCCACGCTAACGCGTTGGACTACGGTGTGGCTACAGCAGCCGATTGCGGGCCGCCCCGCTCTGCGGCGCACCGGCATCACGGGCACTGCCATCACCACGATCATTCGCCCGCCGGCCGGCAGCACGCCGAACATCGGCACGCCGGCCACGAGCACGAGCCGCACCGGCACGCGCCGCTGCACGATGAAGACAACTGCTCGATCTGTCAGTATTTCGCCGCGCACGGCGTCGCGCTGACTCTCGACGCGAACCTGCACTTCGGATCCATCGCGGAGCCGGTGCGGTATGCGTCCTCCCGCTGCCCACCCGGTGCTGAGCAGTTCCAACTGCCGATCCGCGGTCCGCCCCCTCTCGAGTGCTGACCTCGCGAGCACGCCACGTGCTCCCGTGATGCCCGGCGTCCCGGCGCGCGCCGGCGCATGTCGACGCTCCGCTGCGGTGACGCGCATCACGCCAGCCGTTCCGCGGCTCCGGCCGCAGCAGCGCCTCCCCCCTGGGGATCGCGCCGCAATCGTCTGCCGCTGAACCGGCCTCCCTGCCTTGCGCACGCCGTGCATCACGGCGCCATGCGCTATTCCAGATTCACACACATTCGTTTCATTCCGTGCGCGCACGCCCTGCGCGCCGTCAACCAGGATTCACTCCATGTCCATTCGCCAACGGCGCGGATTTACCCTGATCGAATTGCTCGTCGTGATTGGCATCATCGCCGTATTGATCGCCCTGCTGTTGCCGGCCGTCCAGCAGGCGCGCGAGGCGGCTCGCCGCACCGAGTGCAAAAACAACCTCAAGCAGATTGGCCTCGCGCTGCACAACTACCACGACACGTTTCGCACGTTTCCCTGCGGCTGGATCGGCGTCGAAGACGGTCTTCAGACCGCGCACGACGGCGTCAACGGCGTCGGCTGGGGGGCGATGATCCTCCCATACATCGACCAGTCACCGCTCTACAACCGCTTCGACGCGAATGTCGGCATCGAGCACTCGTTCAACGACCCCTTCCGGCTCAACACGCTCACCGTCTTCCGCTGCCCCTCGGATCCGCAGCCCGACCGATTTGAGATCGAGGAGGAGGGGAACCCCGGCACCGTGATCTGCGACCTGCCGATCGCGAACTACGTCGGCTCGTTCGGCACGTTCGAACTCGATGGCTGCGAGAATCCGCCCGGAACGTTCCCCGTGCGACCCAACGGCCAGTGCTTCGGCGACGGCGTGTTTTACCACAACAGCCGCGTCAAGATCCGCGACATCACGGACGGCACCAGCAACACGTTTTTCGTCGGCGAAAGGCTGACGAATGAGCCGCTCGGCTGGTACTCCACA
>CAZWGW010000782.1:0-3799 GCA_964633565.1 uncultured Planctomycetaceae bacterium | reverse complement strand
TCATCGATCGCCATCGTCAGCGACGGCTCGTAATTCAGTGGCCTGGCTCCCGGGATCGAGAGCAATCCATCGAGTGCTGAACCGACGCCGAGCGCCTCCGCCACCAGTTCGTCGTGATTGCCCCGGTACACGAAATCGAAGCCGACCAGGTAATCGAGCGCCTCGCAGTCGAGCGGGCTGACCGACAGCATGTACGGCGCCAGTTGCAGGGCCAGTTTGTGCTGCTCCAGGGCCTCGTCGACGCCGGGGGGATTGACGTAACCGCTGCAGATCCGGCGCGGCTCCAGGCACATCCAGCGGTAGGTCGCCTGGTCCTTGTCCTCCTCGAGGACGAAGTCGCCGCTCTCGCGCGTGTAGAAGTTCCGCATCCGCGGATACGATTTCTGGACCCGCCCGAAGAATTCAAGTACCGTTTCCCGTGACGCGGGGAGCTGCATCTCCGTGTTGAGGTTGAGGTTGACGAAGTAGTCGTCCGCGAGGGAAGCGAATGTGTTCATCGATCTGGGGTCTCCCGTTCGGGACAGGCGGGCCGCTCGCCGGGAGCAGCGCGGCCCCGCGGTCAATCAGCCGCCATACGTCTGTATTCTATAGGGGGCTTGCACATGGGTCAAAGAGCGGATGTGACGCGAAATTACGGGAAACCCGCGATCGGCAAGGAGGATCGGACGGACATTTCGGTTTTTCGGACTCCGCTGGGCTGGTTCGGGCTTGCCGGCCGGCAGGGCATCGCGTGCCGCGTATCCATTGGACACACCGCCGCAGGAGAGGTTCGACGCCGCCTGTTCGGTGAGTCGCACGACCCTGATGAGCATGACTGGCATCCCGAACTGCGGCACCGGCTGACGGCGTACGCCGGCGGCGAGGGGGTCGACTTCCGCGACATCGACGTCGGCCTGGACGGCTGGACGGCGTTTCAGCGGCGCGTGCTGGCGGCGCTGCGCCACATCGCGTACGGAACGACGTTGTCATACGCGGAACTGGCGTCACGCGCCGGTTCACCCGGCGCGGCGCGGGCGGTGGGCCAGGTCATGGCGCGCAATCGGCTGCCGATCATCATTCCGTGCCATCGCGTGCTGGCGTCGGGCGGCGCGATCGGCGGGTTCTCGGCGCCGCAGGGAATTGCGCTCAAGGAACGCCTGCTGGAACTCGAGCGCCGCCGGCGGAATTGACTCCCGGTTCGCATACTCTCCAATCCGTGCGCGAGCAAGCGCCATTCCGTCGTTTTTCTGTCGCGCTGGTCGTGCCGGGAGAATTGCCCGCACGGACGGCTACCGCGCGCTAAGGTCAGCTTCTATACTCAACCCGAACGGCCGCAGCGCGTTGAGCGCCGCCCCGCGGAGTGGAGCATCATGCAACTGGAATTTGCCCGTCCGGACTCCTCCCAGCTCACGTTCCATCTGTTCGAACGCGCGCTGCATCCGGAACTGTTCGACGTCTTTGCCGAGACGCACATCACCGCCAGCGGTTTCGACGCCGTGTTGCGGATCTGCGCTGCCGGACACGTCGTCGAATTTCGCAGCGGACCGCGTCGGATCACGGAGGTCGTGGCGGGGCACAATCAGGAATTGCCACATCGGGGACGCTGTCTGGCGCAGCGCCTGGCCGGCGGCCGCGACGTCGAAACAACCATCGAAGGCGTCGCCTTCTGCTGCAGCGCTCAGATTGAGCAGCTCGAAACCGAGGTCTTCGGCGAAATCCAGGCCGAACTGCAGGCGGACGCCCGGAAGGCACTGCTGTCGTACGAGTTTCCCACCGCGCACCGCATGCTGCAGGGAGGAGTCAGCGTCATGCAGGCGGAGGCCACACCGCACAGTCTGCTGATCCACGCGTTTCACACGTTTCCCGAGAACCGTTCGATCCTGCGGACGCAGTCGCTCTACGAATACTGAGCCCTGCTGACCCGCTGACCCGCCTGCCGCTTGACCCGCACGGCGCATGACGCCTACGATAAAAGAGGTGCCTGCCTGCGGGAGAGCGCCACGGATTTGACGGCGCGGGCCGTCACCACAACGGGGGGAATGTCCAATGAATCTCCGATCCTTGTTCGCGGCGTCTGTCGGCGGACTGCTGTTGTGCTCCTGCCTGGCGACTGCTCCGGTCGCGGCAGCGGAACCATTGCCTGTGATTCCCGCTGTGCGTGTCGTCGAGGAAGGACAGCCTGCGGAGACACCCGTCGTCCTCACCGGCCATCGCGGCTTCTATCGCGGCGGCTGGGGGGGCGGATACGGCTACCGCTCCTTCGGCTATGGACCGCGGTTCTACGGTGGGGCCTACCGCAGCTCGTTTTACAGTCCCTACGGGTACGGATTGTATCGCCCGTACTCCGTCGGGATCTACTCCGGCTACCGCCCGGGATTCGGCGTGTATTATTCGTCGTACCGCGCCGGATTCGCCCCGTACTACTCGGGCTTCGCCCCGGCGTACTACGGTTACCCGACCGCCTACGCCTATCCGAGCGTCTACACTTACGCCTACCGGCCCTACACGTACTCGTACGCGACCCCGGTCTACTCCATTCCCACGTACGGCTACACGACGCCGATCTACAGCGGCACGTCGCTCCACGGCGGGTACTACTGGAACGGCTGCTACTGAACCGCCATGTTCCCTGGACCAGTTCTCAAACGCCCTCGCGATTGCGAGGGCGTTTGCGTTTTGCCGCAGACCCGCCACAAGTCGCTTACGCCAGATTGAACAGCATCACCTCGGCATCCTGAGTCGCCCGAATCGTCAACGTCGTCTCATCGCTCGCGGCCGCCCCGTCGCTGGTCTGCAGCAACTTGCCATTGAGGCTCACCGCGCCGCGCAGCACCTGCAGCCACGCGTGTCGTCCCGTGGACAATCCGTGTACGACTTCCCGGCCTGCATCGAGCCGCGACAGGAAGATGCGGGCATCCTGGTGGATGCGGAGCGATTCGCCGGCGGCATCGCGCGCCGCAACGAGGCGCAGCCGGTTGTGCCGGTCCTCGTCCGGAAACCGCTTCTGTTCATAACTGGGTGAGATCCCCTTCCGTTCGGGGAACAGCCAGATCTGGTACAGGTGCACCGGCTCCGTGGGCGAAGGGTTGAACTCGCTGTGCGTGATGCCGGTCCCGGCAGACATCCGCTGGAACTCGCCGGGGCGGAGCACCTCGCCGTTGCCCATCGAGTCCTTGTGCTCCAGGGCCCCTTCCAGAACGTAGGTGACGATCTCCATGTCGCGGTGCGGATGCGTGCCGAACCCCTGGCCCGGAGCGACCCGGTCCTCATTCATCACCCGCAGCGCGCGGAAATGTGTGTGGTCCGGGTCCTGGTAGTCTGCGAAGGAAAACGTGTGATACGTGTCCAGCCAGCCATGATTGGCATGGCCCCGATCCGCTGCTCGTCGAATCTGAATCATGATTTGAGTCCTGTGTTGAATCCGGCACACTACTGGGCCAGCCAGCCGCCATCGACCGGCAACGAGGTTCCCGTGACGAACGACGCACCGTCCGACGCCAGGTACAAGACGGCGGATGCAACCTCCGACGTCCGCCCCATCCGCCCGATCGGATGAATCGCCGCCAGTTGTCGCCGCCCCTCCGTGTCCCCCGCGCCGACGAAGCGATCGATCATTTCGGTCTCCGTCGCAGCCGGCGCCACGGCGTTGACGCGAATCCCCTGTTTCGCATACTCCAGCGCCGCGGTCTTGGTCAGCCCTTCCACGGCGTGCTTGCTGGCGTTGTACAGCCCCGACCCGGGTGCGGCGATGTGCCCGAGCACGCTCGACGTGTTGATGATCGAACCGCCGCCGGCTTTCAGCATCGCGGGAATCTCGGAC
>CAZWGW010000781.1:0-3804 GCA_964633565.1 uncultured Planctomycetaceae bacterium | reverse complement strand
GCGTGAAAATCCTCCTTTGCCGAAACACGATACCGACAATCGAGACGCACGCCCCGGAACACCTCCGCGGCACACCGCGCTGAGCGCTGACGGACGAACGCCGGTGGCAACCACCGGCGTTCGCACGCTTCGCCCGCTCTCAGCCGCACCTACTGCACCGGCCCCTTCGGCAACTTCTCCTCCGTCACATCGCCGATCGTCAGATCGGCATACACGACGCGGTATTTCTCCGCACCCTTCGGGAGATACCAGAACACGATGCGCTCGGCGTCATTCAGGCGGGCGGTGCCGACGTAGCCGAACTTGTCGAGCGACTGGCGGAACGTCCACGTCGCCCCCATGCTGGCGGACAATGTCGTGAACTCTTTCATGAACTCCGGGTCTTCAAGCGCCTTTTCACCGGCAGTCGATGTGATCTTCGCGACCAGTTCCGGACCGTCAATCCGTTCCGGAAAGGCCCCGTCGTGCAGCCGGGCATAGAACTTCAGGATCCGCACGACATGCTCTTCCGGCGGCAACTTCACAAGCGCCGCGAAATCGACCGCGGGCTGCGTCGTCTCTTTGATCCGAAATCCAGCCGGGACTTCCACGGAAAACAAGGCGTCATCCAGCGGCTCGTTGAACACGAACTCGCGCATCACCATCTGAATCGGCTCCGCAGGCGAGCCGATCGCCGCTTCAATCTGCACGGGCAGCTTCGTCTGCGGATCACTCCACAGCGTCATCGTCGTGGCGCCAAACGTCGCCTCAAATCCCGCCGTGCGGACGCCGTCGATCGTTTTCTCACCGACCCCCTTGCCGGTCGCTTCCGCCGTTTTCAGCCACGCGATGATCGAGTCCCCCATCGTCGGCAGGTCCTGCGGCGTGTTCCCCAGGTGCGTCACGGTGGCCGTCTTTGTGGCGGGCTGCACCATCAGCATCGTGCGGCCGGCCATATCCGTCACCGTGAAACTGCCGTCCGCCTGCTCCGTCCGCGACAGCGTCCCCTTGTAATAACTCTTGAACTGCGACGCCGGGCCGTTCTTGGGCGTGATCACCGTGATATAGGTCACGGTATTCGCTTTGCGGACCGCGGCGACGACGTCTTCAAAGGCGAACGTCGTCTGCGGCGTGTACATCATGACGTAAACCGCGGCGACGAGGGCCGCCGAGGTCAACAACAACGCCGCGATCCTGCGCCAACTGCGGACCGCGGACGCCGCCGTTGTCGGAGACATGGATTGGGCTTCCGGGTTCATGGCCAGGGTGGCGATGCGGTTCAGTGTGGCGTTCGACGGGACAATGTGCGGCGGCAGGTCGCGCAGGGCGGCTTCCGCGACATCGAGCGGATCATGCGGGGTGTGATTCGTATTCATGAGTGGCTCCGGGTGGGTGTGGGAGTGGGGTCAACATGGTGCAGCAGCTCGCGCAACTGTTGCCGGGCGCGATGCACCAGGACGCCGATCGTGCTGGCCGGCGTCTGCAGTTGTGCGCCGGCGTCGGCGTAGGTCCAGCCTTCCAGCGCACACAGGCAGAACGCCGCGGCCTGTTCTGGTGGCAGTTGGGTGAGCGCGATCCGCAACTGCGATCGCAATTCCTTTAGTTGCGCGGCGTCGCCCGGACCATGCGGATCAGCGATCGCGGGGAGTTGATCGCGAGCGTTGCTCACGATCCGGCTGCGATACCGCTGTCGTAACTGATCCATGGCTCGTGCGGATGTCAGCCGGGTCAGCAGCGCGCGCCAGTTGGCGATCGGCTCCCGACGTGACAGCCGCACGGCGCCCAGCACGGCCTCCTGCAGACAGTCGTCCGCATCGGCCGCGTTGCCCAGCAGTCGGTACGCCGCCCGCCAGGCGCTGGGACCATCGCGCTCAAGCATGGACTTCCAATCCATCCAGGCTCCCCTGCATCAAGGTTCGCGGAACGGTCGACGGCAATGTGCCCGCTGACAACAAGTCGCTGGAGGAGGGGGGACTATTTCAGATTTCGAGCGAATCGTCTCGATTTTCGTTGATCGCCGATCCCTGACTTCCGTCTTCCGACCCGTCGACGATTCGCACTACTACCCCGAAGGGGTTCGATAACGCAGCCCAGGGTCGCGACCGGAGGGAGCGCACCCTGGGGAAACGGACCCACAACCTAGCGGAATACCCTGAAAGGGTTACATCGAATCGACATCGCGCTCGATGCTCCACCCGCCGTAGCGCTCCCCGCGCGCGGCCCAGCCGAACACCGATGGCTCGACGCCCTCCGCCTTCCGACCTCCGCTCTGCTCCCCTCACGTCACCACCGGCCTCGTGCCGGTGGGACGCTGACTGACAGCCAGGCCGGGCACGATCGGAAATCGTCTTGCGTCACCACGGGGCTTGTCCCCGTGGGACGGTGACTGGACGGGCTGGACGGCGATGCTGCCTCACCGTGGCTGCTTCCCGCTCCGCCCTTCGACCTGACCTCCGAGTTCCGCCTTCCGACCTCCGTTCTCTCCGCTGCTCTCTCCACTCTCCTCCCCCCCAACGGGTTCGCGATCTGGGCACGCTGGGAGCGCGCACCCTCGCGCAACGGACCGCACAACGTCGCAAAATACCCCGAAGGGGTTCGATAACGCAGCCCAGGGTCGCGACCGGAGGGAGCGCACCCTGGGACAACGGACCCACAACCTGGCGGAATACCCTGAAAGGGTTACATAGAATTGCTCGCTCGCCCGCTCCGGGAACTTCCACCTGCGCTCCGAAATCACCTGGTGCCGCGGCCGGGCCGTGGGGTCCCGGTCCGGGATGAAAACCGCGTCGCTGGCAGCCAGAATCGTGACGAGCGTCTTGTCGTGCAGGTCCATTTTCGGACATCCCCCTTGTTTTGGCGCATAGCGTTCTGATGCCCCGGTGTTGCGCAGTGTGTGTGGTCGGTTTTGCGTTGGTTCCCACGGGGGGCTCAGGGCGAGCGAGCGGCGGAGTACCTACTCAATCGTCTGATTGACAGATGTTGAGAGATCCTGGGATTTGCGCGGCGAATGCATCTTACTCCCTTGCTTTGATGTTTCGGTTGGTGCATACTGCCTCACCTGTTCACTCACCCCAATTCAACATCAAAGGCGAAACCGGACCTGTGATCAAGCTGCTACCCATTTTGCTTTTGGTCGTTTCAGTTGGTGAGGCGGACGGAGGCATGATCAGTCCCCTGATCACTTTTGATTCCGGTCCTGGTGCCAACGGGCACTTCTATCAACTGGTTACGTATCAGGCCGGCGAGGACAATCGCTGGACTGTCGCTCGTGACCAAGCTGCCAGCCTCGGTGGCTATCTTGTGACAATCACGTCACAAGCTGAGAACGACTTTCTCTTCACCAATTACGCGACTTCACCGATCTGGTCTTCGGTGTGGATCGGAGCGAGTGATGCCGCGAATGAAGGTGAGTGGAAATGGGTGGTAGGCCCTGAGGCCGGGACACAGTTTTGGACTGGTGGCCCATTGGGTTCAACCGTAGGCGGACAGTTCGCGAACTGGGGTTCCAGTGAGCCGAACGAGCATCCTGTCCCGGGCGGAGAAGACTACGGAGTGTTCGCGATCGGAAGCGTGCCAACAATCGCGAAGGGCGAATGGGGAGACGCTAACGATATCGGAACCAATGCCGAGATCGTAGGTTACATCGTTGAGTACAACACAAACCCAGTCCCCGAACCCTCCAGCCTCGTCCTTCTCGGCATGGGTGGTCTGTCGCTCTTCGGCTGCGGCTGGCGTCGACAACGGCAGACCGACTTGGTCGCGTAGAGAGACTACGGCGGGGTGCTGACCGGAGAAACGGCATCTCGTGTGGCGTTTTGCATTACG
>CAZWGW010000780.1:0-3806 GCA_964633565.1 uncultured Planctomycetaceae bacterium | reverse complement strand
ACCCAGCCGGGGATCTCCGCGAGGTGGTTGGCATTCCAGCCGATCGTGTTGGATCTCGGATGCGCCTTCCAGTCGAGCCTGTCGTCGGGGACCCTCTCGAGCACCTTGCGGGTGTTGGCCATTTCCTGGTCGAACTCAGGGAGGATCGTTTGGGCGTAGGTCATGGCGGCGGCTCCTTTGGCGACTCGAACGTCAATGTACTCCCGCCGTCCGTCCCGGTGAAGCCTGTGCCGCGACGGCGATTTTGAATATTGCGGATATTGCATTTATTGCGAATCGCTCCTAGAATGGACGCAACCGAGGTCCGAAGACATGCCCCCGAGTGATCGACGAACGGCGACATTGACGCCCTCCACAGGCGAAGCGCGCCTCGCGCAGGAATCCGGTCCGCGCATCGCCAGAATCGCCGGCCGCAAGCGAAAGAGCGTTCGCATCCAGGTGGAGGGGAACGGCAACACGGAGAGCATTGAACTTCCGATGTCCGCAGTCCGGGCGCTGGCGGATGTGCTGCAGCAATTGGCACAGGGGAACGCCGTGACGCTCCTCTCGTCGGAGGCTGAACTGACGACACAACAGGCGGCCGGACTGCTGAATGTGTCGCGTCCTTTCCTGGTGCGCCTGCTCGATGAGGGTCAAATCCCTTCGCGCAAGGTGGGGACCCATCGGCGCGTGCGGGCGCGCGACGTACAGGTGTGGAAGGAGCGCACGGATCGGGCACGTCTGCGGGCGCTCGCGGAGTTACAGGCGCAGGCACAGGAACTCAACATGGGGTATTGATCGTGGGCCGCCTGACGGCACTGCTGGACGCCTGCGTGCTCTATCCGGCCCCGTTGCGCGACTTACTCATGCATCTCGCAGTCGCCGACCTGTTTCGTG
Source organism: uncultured Planctomycetaceae bacterium (assembly GCA_964633565.1). GTDB lineage: Bacteria > Planctomycetota > Planctomycetia > Planctomycetales > Planctomycetaceae > CAZWGW01. The sequence goes on along the minus strand of CAZWGW010000780.1, from coordinate 2,930 downwards.
CCACCTGGACGGAGGAAATCCACAATGAATGGATCCGAAGCGTCCTGGCCGATCGGCCGGACCTGTCGCGACGCCAATTGGAGAGAACGCGTGATTTGATGGACGTCCATGTCCGCGACTGCCTCGTCACCGGTCATGAGCATCTGATCCCAAAGCTCTCACTTCCTGATCCAGACGACCGCCATGTCCTGGCGGCGGCCATCACGTGTGGGGCGGACGTGATTGTGACGTTCAACCTGGCCGATTTCCCAATTGACGCACTGGCGCCACACCGAATCACGCCGAGCACCCGGACGAGTTCATTTGTCGCCTCCTGCGGGCCGATTCCGAAGGAGTCTGCGCAGCCGTCCGACGGCAGAGGGTGAACCTCAAGCGACCGCCAAAGTCAGTGGAGGAACTCTTGGCCGTCTTCGAGCAGCAACATCTTTTGAAGATGGTAGAGATCCTCAGGCAATACCAAGTGCGGCTTTGAGCAAGAAGCCCAATCGGCCCTATTTGCCCCCCGCCGCGCGCTTCCCGATGCAATACAGGACGCTGTCCGACCGCAGAAACACCTGCCCATCGCTCGGGCTGAGCGACGCCCGGAACAGTTCCGTCGCGCCGGGCCCGACCGTGTTCCGCGCCATGATCTCTCCGCTTTTGGGCTCCACGGCGATCACGTCGCCATTCTCGACCACGAAGAACGCCAGGCCGTTCCAGGCGACCGGCGAGGCGGAGATCTGGTTGCCGACACGCTGCGCCCAAAGCTCCTTGCCCGTGGCCGCGTCGTAACCGGTGATCACGACCGCCCGGTGGCTGGAGACAATCACCACGCCGCCAAGCACGATCGGCGACGGCAAGTCGCGCCCGGACTTGCGCTCGGCGTGCCAGGCCATGTGCGTGGCCGTCACATCCCCCTGTCCGCCCGGCCGGACCGCGTAATTGTCCCCCTTGAGGCCGTTCACGACGTACAGCAGGTCGCCGGCCGGCGTCACGGTCGGCTCGCCGCGGCCGTTGAAGCTCTTGCACGACCACAGTTCCTTGCCGCTGTCGGGGTCGTAGCCGCGCACCGCCGAGTGGCCGTTGAGGACCAGTTCCTGATGGCCGTCCACCTCGATCAGCACCGGCGTGCTCCAGCCGCGATTGTTTTCGCGCGGCGTGCGCCACACTTCTTCGCCGGTTTTCTTGTTGAACGCTGCCAGGAAGGCGTTCGCGTCGGCGTCGCAGTTCTGGATCACGAGATCACCAACGAGGATCGGGCACGCGGCCGTCCCCCACGGTCCCTCGAAACTCCCCAGTTCCGTCTGCCAGAGCTTCCCGCCGTCGACCGAATAGCAGAACAGTCCGCCGCCGCGGCCGAAGAACGCGTACACGCGTTCGCCGTCGGTGGCGCACGTCGCCGAGGCCCAGCCGTTCATCTGGTGGCTCTGCTCCGGCTCGCCGATCCAGGCGGTCTGCTCCCAGAGAATGCGGCCGTTGTTGCGGCCCACGCACATCACAATCCGCTCCCGGCCGTTGTCAACCGCCGACGTGAGGAAAATGCGGCCACCGATCACGACGGGGGAAGAATGCCCCAGCCCCTTGAGCGGCGTCTTCCACGTTACGTCCAATGCGCTCCACTCGTCCGGCAGACCGGTCTCGGTGGAGTGGCCGTCCTGCTGGGGGCCGCGCCAGCGCGGCCAGTCGTCGGCCTGTACCGCACGCTGAGTCAGAGCGCAGGTCAGCATGAGACACGGTATGAGTCGGAATGTGTGTTTCATCGGTGCCTCAAATGGGCATGTATTACAACACTCGCGCGAGTCGTGATGATACAGAAACGGGAGGGCTGTTCAAAACGAGCAACCCGTTCCCGGCCGATTGTCATGAGTTGTAATGTGCGATGACCGCCGCCAGAGGACGAGACGTGTTTCCAGTCAGAGGAGCACTGAGGCCTTTGCACCGGCAGCGCAAAAGCAAAACCCCCGGCACCGCACTCGCGGTGCCGGGGGTCCCCTTCCCTGAGCCGTCAGTTACTGCCGCGTGAACGCCAGCCCGGCGTCCTGCGTGCCGTTCAACTGGAACGTGAAGCTGTCGGCGCCGGTGACGGTTATCGAGCCGGCCAGTTGCTGGCCGTCATTGCTGCGGGTCAGCGTGAGCGACTGGCCGTTCATGCTGAACGTCCCCTGGAACGTGCTCTGCCGACCGTTGGAGTCCGCCAGCCAGACGAACGCGCTGTTCGCCTGCAGGTTCAGCCGCACGACGGCGCCGTTTGACAGCGTCGCCACGAACGTGCCGACGTTGTTGAAACCGAGCCCCTGGACGTTCTCCGCCGGAGGAGCCGGCGCCTGGGCCGATTCACCCGAGAAGTTCGAGAGCAACTGCAGCGCGGTGACCTGTGCCCCGCCGGTCTGGCCGGCCTGGGCCGGTTGTCCTTGCGGTACAACTCCCGTCGGCTGCCCCTGCGGGATGATGCCGGTCGACTGACCTTGCGGGGCTGCGCCCAGCGGCTGCGTCTGCTGAATGTTGCCGACCGGCTGGCCGGCAACAGCGCCAGGCTGCTGGTTGATCAACGTCGCCTGGCTTGTCAGCGGCACCTGTTGGACGGGCACCTGCTGCGTCACAAACGGCTGTGGCGGAGGAGCGACATACACCGGCTGATACTGGACGACCGGAGCCGAGCGGTAGAAGCCGAAGCCGCCCCCCCAGCTCCGTTTGCAGGCGTGCGCCGGGTGGGCGCTGACGCCGACGAGGCCGAGACCAACGAGCGAGAACAGCATGTGCTTTGCGAAGCGTTTCATGACCGTGTTCCTTTCTGAGTCGGGTTGCATGTGATGAGGAAAGCCTCTGCCAGTTGAAGCGGACGATGGCGGCGAGTGTTACGCCGACTCGAGGGGATTGGCCGTTCGAGCCCAGAGTTGAGTGGCTGTCCCTGAAAGAGTGGTCGATGTCAAGGATTCTTTGTGACGATTTTT
>CAZWGW010000779.1:2874-3810 GCA_964633565.1 uncultured Planctomycetaceae bacterium | reverse complement strand
GCACGGATTGGAAATCCGTGCTACGTGGTGCGTAGGAAAGGGAGCGGTGCTTGCGCTTCGGCTGGGGGTGTGGCGCGGGGGCAACGCTTGTGGCTCGGGCATTGGCAGTGACGTTGGGTTGTTTGTGGCGTGAGCGCGCACCCCAGCCACGCCGTGTGCGATACAACGCATGCTCCTGACAGCAGTTGCGACGAAATGCGCACCATTCCCGCGTCTATTGGACAAGGGAGACTCACAGATGGGCAGACGAATCTACACGGCGGAACACCTGCGCGAACTGGCGCGCGAGGTGTTCGCGGAACGGGGGGACGACGTGACGCTGTTTCAGTTCTGCGACGCGGCCGGCGTGTCGCCGACGACGGTGCAGAAGCGGCTCGGATGCTGGTCCAGCTTCCGGGTGAGTCTCGGGCTTCGGCCGCGGGCGCGGATCGCCAAGTCGGCCCGCAAGTACACGCACGAGATCATCGTCGAGCGGCTGCGGCACACGGCGCGCAAGGACCCGATGATCACGCTGGCGGACTTCACGCGCTGGACGGGGATCAGCGGTCCGACGGTGGCGCAGTACTTCGGGAGCTGGACGCGGCTGCGCGAACACGCGGACCTGCCGTCGGGCCGGCGGAAGCGGCCGGGGTTCTCGGAGGAGGCGCTGATGCAGGAGTTCAACCGGGTGGTGATCGAGCTGAGTCGCATCCCGCGCTGCTGTACGGAGTTCTTCCGGTGGTCGCGGATTTCGAAGCGGCCGTACATGCGGGTGTACCAGAACTGGAAGGGGATTGTGGTGGCGTACCGGGCGTACCTCGCCCGCGTGGGGCAGGGGCACTGTCCCAAATGTCACAGGCCCATTACGGCTCAAACGCGCGAGCAAATTCTCGATCGGATCCAGCAGCTTCCGGCCGGGGCCAAATTCATGCTGCTGGCGCCGATCATTCGCGGTCA
>CAZWGW010000779.1:0-2864 GCA_964633565.1 uncultured Planctomycetaceae bacterium | reverse complement strand
GACGTCGAGTCGCGCGGGGCGAACCCATTCCCAGCCGTCACGGTCCGGAGTAAACTGAGCGGGCGGGGAGCGCAGCACCCCCCGGGGCCGTAGCTCAATCGGTTAGAGCAGCGGACTCATAATCCGTTGGTTCTCGGTTCAAGTCCGAGCGGCCCCATTGTCGCAAGGCTTCGCAAAGAGCCGCAAACCGTGATCGCACCCTAAGCGTTCCCCGGATATGATCCAGATTCCTCGCATTGCTCGAATTTTCCGGCGCGTTGGGGGATGAAAAATGCTCCGGCTACACTTCGTCGGCGTGTCGTCAGATTTGTCGTTTTACACGAATCCAGCCAATGCCTATCGCATTGAAGGCGAGTCAATCACCGATTCGCACCGAGAGACGATCGCCGTCCGCCACGGTGACACATGGGAGGCGCACGGACAGTTCTACACGCGAATTGAATGTGCGGGGCCGCTGTTTGTCGTGTTCGCCGCGGCGGTCGGCGACACGGCCATAGCGGCCGGGAAGTTTGAAAATGTCATCATAGCCAACGGAACGATCCTCGGTGGAAGTGACTGTGTGGCGAAACTCGATCAAGACGGCCAATGGCGCAACCACAAGACGGGGGAACCGGCACCGGCCGTCGTGCTCGCGAAGTTCTGATTTCCGGACGTTCCACGGGTCACGCCGCACGCTCCGCGCTTGTCCTGGGGCCGCGTAGCGGGTCGTTTTTCTCGCCCGAGGTCCTCGGGGGCGTTCCTGCCGGCAGAAGCGCGAAGGGTGTGGACGTCAGCGCCGTGCGACTGCGCGGCGATGACCGGCTGGCAGGCCGGGACTGGGTTCAGCGCTTCGTTTGACCACCGGCGTTTGCTCGCCCGGTCTGCCATTGTGTTCTGCGCTCGCGGACCGGCGGAGGCAGTTTTTTCTTGCGGAGTGCGGCGACTTGTCGCCGCTTGGGGAGTTTTGAGAGACGACTGATGAGGTGGTGGTGCCGGGCCGGGATGCGGGCGCAAGGCCGGTGGTGACGAGGGTTGCGCTGGCGCCTTGACCTGGCCGGCCAGTCAGCGCTCCACCAGCACGGGGCCGGTGGCGATGGTCGGAAGGAAATCAAAAAATCAGAAAGCGGCGACAAGTCGCCGCACTCCGAAAATCAAACCGTTCCATTTGGAACGCGGCTTCGCCTCCTGGTGTTGCGCTGCAGCCGAATTTGCCAAGGAATCGGGCGTTGTCGCCACGTCGACGCCCGAATTCTACGCGAATTCGGCTACGCGCCGGCCCGCGCCTACGGCCTGCGAACGAGCTTCATCGTGGTGCACATCTCCTTTGCCGGCGCGCCGTTCTCCCACGCGATGCCTTCGATCTGAATGTGGTCGGAATCGACGATCGTCAGCGTGGCGGCGTGCATGTGCTTGTCCTTTTTGGGGTCCAGGTTCGAGCCGCCGGCGAATTCGAAGCGGAGCCGATTGTCATCCGGCTTCGGAGTGGCCTTCATGCGCGGCTGGTTGCCCAGCATGCAGTAGTGCGTCAGGAGCACGTCGGACCCTTCGGCCGTGTACATCGAGATCATCTCGTGCGGCTCGCCGGGGAAAATGGTCTCGTGAACGGCGCTCCCTCCCGAAGTCAGCTTGATCACCGACACCACCTGATCGGTGGGTTTGCCGTCTTCGTCCGCGGCCACCCAGGTGCCCACGAGCGTCTTCATCTTCTCCAGCCCCGCATTGGTCGGTGCCGCCGCCGGGTGATCGGCCTTGTCCTCGCCGAAGGCCGAAAGCGATACAGCACAGAGAAACAACCCGCCCGTCAGGAATTGTCGTGACATGTCTAACTCTCCTTTTGTGCAAGGGTGTCTGAAATCGCCCGCCGTCAGTTGGTCGAACGAGGACTGGCCCGATCGACAAGGGGCGCGGAGACTTTGGGGAATTGAATTCGTCCGCGCGCAAATCCGGTCACCGTCACAGAATCCGACATCAGCGCGTCAGGCAGGAGTTTGGACGTCGATGCAACTCAGCCCCTCGCTTACGCTTCGGGTTACGATGCCGATCGTCTCGTGCAGAATCAATGTGGGGACAGCGTCGACGGCCGCAAAAAAATGGCTCGTGGGCGTCGCGGACGAGTGCGGGCCAACCCTCGTGGGTGCGACGGCGAACGAGCCATGAGGATCGTAGCGGCGCATTGGCCGAGTGGAATCGGTGAATTCCTGATGCGAATTCGGCAGGGATCGGCGGGCACTCGCGCGAATGATGATCCGTTGCGCATGACGGCGTGCGGGAAAACGCGGCGGCGTTCAGCCTACCCGTCAACGTACTACCGGGGACGGTGGCGGTGGGTGGCAGGAGATCGAAAAATCAGAAAGCGGCGACAAGTCGCCGCACTCCGAAAGGAAATTCGGGGCGGCACAACCGGGTCGTCACGCTTCTGAACCGGATGCTGAAACCGGTGGAAGGGATACACACCCGAATTCCCGCATGCTAACATGAACCGGATGAGTGCCCCGCAAAACAGCCGGAATCGTTGCGGAACGTCTGCAACAGAATTCAACCGCCGCGAAATGCTCCTCAAGGCGGGCGCGGGGTTCGGCGCGGTCGCGCTGTCGCACTTCCTGCAGCACGATGCGGTGCTGGCGGACGTTTCGTCCTCCTACGCGGTCAGGCTGCCGACCGCCCCGGCACGCGCGAAGAGCGTCATCTTTCTCTTCATGGAAGGGGGCCCCAGCCACCTCGACTCGTTCGATCCGAAGCCACGACTCAATGAACTGGCGGGACAGCCGCTGCCGCCCGGGTTCAAGCGGGTCATCACGGCGATGGGAGAGATCGAGTCGCCGCTGCTCGCGTCCCAGCGCCAGTGGGCCCAATACGGGGAATCCGGGTTGTGGGTCTCCGACTGG
>CAZWGW010000778.1:0-3823 GCA_964633565.1 uncultured Planctomycetaceae bacterium | reverse complement strand
AGCAGTCCGGTCGTGGCGATGGTCCGGCGGACCAATGCGCGGCGGCGTTCCATGCATGGTGTCGCGGCAGGTCGGTTGAAGCTGGCATGGAACGCACGCAGTTTACGCCGTGTGGTCCGGCGACCGTTGCGGAGCCGCAGGCTGACTTCGTTGAAGTTCGCCGGACGTCGGCCCGGCTCACGTGCGGTCAGCGCGGCAACCAGCGAGGCCAGCTCGGCTGGCGTATCGGGCGCCCAGGTGCGCACATCAGGCACCGCCAGCGTCTGGTGTGCCGCCAACTTTGTCAGCGGATCGCCGTGCGGAAACGGGGGCCGTCCCGCCAGCAGTTCCCACAGCACGCAGCCCAGGGCATACAGGTCCGTCGCGACGCCTGCGAAATTCCCGCTCCCGATCAGTTCCGGAGCGACTGCGTCATAACAGTCGGGCGGCAGGTCCGCGTGGATCGTCAGTTCGGGCCACAGGGCCGGCACGAGTCCGGTGTTGACGAGCACGGACTCCCCGCGGCGGGTCAGCCGGATGTTCCGCAGCCGGATGTCCCCGTGGACGTCCCCCCGATGTTCGAGTGCCGACAGGGCGTCGGCCAGCTGCAGGCCGATGCAGGCAACGACGTCCGGTGGGAACCGGCCACGACGCACGAGCAGATCGTGCAGCGACGTGCCGTCCACCCAGGGGCTGATCACGACCATCCCCGATGCCCCCAATCCGCTGCCCGTCGGGACCAGCAGGCCGGGGTGCGAGAAGCCCCGCAGGCGCTGGATCAAGGCGCGCAGGCGATCAGCAGCGGCGGCCGGAACCTCCGTGTCGCGGCTTACGGCGGTGACCATGACCGCCTGCCGGCCGTCGCGGAGTCGGCCGCGATAGTGCGTGAAGCGGCCGTCGCTGCCGACCCGGTCCACAAGCAGGCACGGGCCGGCGGCCAGCCGTTCCGGCGCGTCAGATTCCAGCCAGTGCGCCTGAAACGGAGTCAGGCGGCGGGCCTGCACAAGCGCATCCACCCAGACCGAATCAAACGTCGGCAAGTCGCGCGCCAGACGCTTGACACGGCGACGGCACTTGCTCAAGTCGCGCGGCGTACACAGCCCCAGCGAGGCCAGGCGCCGGACAAGTTGTGCGGAGGGGGGATCCACGCGCGGTGCGGCCGGTGGTGACAGACGGTCCGACTCTCCTGGGGGGCGAGTTATCTCACAAGCAGCGCTGCCGGGCAAGATGAGCCGAAACGCACCAATTCCCGCTCGATCGGCAGGACTCGGGAATGCGGTCGAAGCTGTCGTCTCGCACGCGACGTGGGCGCGCGCTCGTGCACGCACTGTGGCGAAACGCGTGCGCACCCAGGTGTCTGATGAACCATGATCGGGAGCAGAAATCAGGCCGAATTCCCGTGAATTCTCAACTCCGGGACAGGAAATCCGGCGCTGGACGAATTCATGAATCGCGCCCTTTGCAATCCACCGATAAACTGCAAGAATAGCGCTGGCAGTGCGGATCGGGCTGACCTGACACCACCAACGATGTCCGCGGCAAAGTGACGGGCGTACGATGGCCGACGATGGCCCGCAATTTGATCTGCGCGACCTGTTCACGACAACGACGGTCGGCGAACTCGCGCTCACGCATGTTCCGGTATTGAGTCCGCGCGAAACGGCGGCCCAGGCCGCACAGGCCATGCGCGCCGTGAGCCACGGCAGCGCGCTGATTTGCGAGGACGGCCGGCTCGTGGGGATCATCACGGAGCGGGACCTGCTCAAGCTGTTGGCAGACGAGCAGCGCTATGCCGCACCGCTGTCGCAGGTGATGACGGCGGCGCCCCAGACCGTGTCGGTGGATTCCCGGCTGTTTGACGCCGTCCGGTTCATGGACCAGGGGGGGTATCGTCGTCTCCCTGTCGTCGACCGCGAACAACGCCCGGTCGGTATAGTCGACGTCAAGGCCGTCGTGACATTCCTGGTCGAGCACGTGCCGTCCACGGTGTACAACCAGGCGTCGAACGCCCTGTTGACGGTCCGTACGCCCGAAGGAGCCTGAAGGCACGCGAGTCCAACCCGCACCCGACGTCCCCCCTCATGAAATTCGTGTCCGGCTCAGAGTGACGCGTGAGACCTGCCCTGACGGACATCGCCCGGAGTAAGTGACGCATGTCAGCGACTGCAACAGAAGTCTCAGCCCCCACCGAACCTGCGGAACAGCCTGCCCCGAAACGGGTCGAACAGGTGGAAACCGTCGTGGTCCGCTTCTGCGGCGACAGCGGCGACGGCGTGCAGATGATCGGCACCCAGTTCACCAACGAGTCCGCCGCCTTCGGCAACGACATCAGCACATTGCCCGATTATCCCGCCGAGATCCGCGCCCCCGCCGGATCGCTGGCGGGCGTCAGTGGATACCAGCTCTGCTTCTCCAGCAGCGAGATCTACACGCCGGGTGACGCGGTCGACACCCTGGTGGCCTTCAATCCGGCGGCACTCAAGACCAACGTCGCCGACCTCAAGCGCGGCGGCACGCTGATTGTCAACGAGGATGAATTCGACAAAAGCAATCTGTCCAAGTCCCACTACGACAGGAACCCGCTGGAGGACGGCGAGTCCCTCGCGGCGTATCGCGTGCATAAGGTGCCGATGACCCGGCTCAACCGGGACGCGGTCGAAGGGCTGGGGCTCTCCCAGAAGGAAGCGGATCGCTGCAAGAACTTTTTCGCGCTGGGCCTTGTGGGCTGGCTGTACGAGCGCGACATGAACCTGACGAAGGACTATATCAAGGCGAAGTTCTCGAAGAACCCCGCCATTTGCGAAGCCAACCTGCGGTCGCTGCAGGCCGGCTACAACTACGGGTTTTCCACGGAAGCCTTCACCGTACACTACGAAGTCGCCCCCGCCAGGCAGGCGCCGGGACGCTACCGCAAGGTCATGGGCAACGAGGCGATCGCCATCGGCCTGGCCACCGCCGCGAAGCTGGCGAACAAGACCGTTTTTTACGGCGGCTATCCGATTACGCCCGCCAGCGACATCCTGCATGAGTTGTCCAAGCTCAAGAACTTTGGCGTCCGCACGTTCCAGGCCGAGGATGAAATTGCGGCCATCACGTCCATTATCGGCGCCGCCTACGGTGGAGCGCTCGCCGTCACCGCGAGCAGCGGACCGGGCATCGCCCTCAAGGGGGAAGGGATCGGCCTCGCGGTGATGACCGAACTGCCGATGGTCATCATCAACGTCCAGCGCGGAGGGCCCAGCACCGGCCTCCCCACCAAGACCGAACAGTCGGACCTGTACCTGTGCATGTACGGCCGCAACGGCGACTGCCCGATCCCGATCGTGGCCGCCCAGTCCCCGGCCGACTGTTTCGTCATGATCCAGGAGGCCCTGCGGATTGCCGTCGAATACATGACGCCGGTGTTCCTGATGACCGACGGCTACATTGCCAACGGCGCCGAGCCGTGGCGCATCCCCGACCTGTCGGAACTCAAGCCGATCGTCTGCAAGCACGCCGTCGAGCCGAACGCCAACGGCGACGGGTTCCTCCCCTATCTCCGCGACAAGCGGCTCACGCGGCCGTGGGCCATCCCGGGAACGCCCGGTCTGGAACACCGCATCGGCGGTCTGGAAAAGGCGGATATCACCGGCAATGTGGCGTACGACCCCGAAAACCACCAGCACATGACCAACGTCCGGCGGCAGAAAGTCGCCAATGTGGCCGACTCGATCCCCCTGCAGACGGTGTCCGGCCCGGAATCGGGCGACCTGCTGGTGGTGAGCTGGGGCGGCACCTACGGAGCAGTCTGGACCGCCGTCAAGCAGTGCCAGCGCCGCGGCCTGTCCGTGGCACACTGCCACCT
>CAZWGW010000777.1:0-3840 GCA_964633565.1 uncultured Planctomycetaceae bacterium | reverse complement strand
TTTGCCGATATCGACGGCGACGGCGACCTCGACGTGCTGCTCGCCGCCGCCGGCAAAAAGCCGCGCCTGCTGCGCAATGAGCAGCAGCTCGGACACCACTGGCTGCGGCTCAGACTGACCGGCAACGGGACAACTTCAAACCGCGACGCGATCGGCGCCCAGGTCGAGCTGCACGTCGGCGGCGAAGTGCTCACGCAGTTCGTGATGCCGACCCGCAGCTACCTCTCGCAGTCTGAGCCGGCCGTCACGTTCGGCCTGGGGCAACGCGACACGATGGACAAGGTCGTGATCCGCTGGCCGGACGGAAAAGAGCAGACGCTGGAGGGGCTGGCGGTGGATACGGTGCACGCCGTCAAACAGGCGCCGTCCGAATAACGATGGCCTTGGCTGCCGATGATAACGGATACACGGGGTGTATGATTGTCGGCTGCGGCCATGAGCTGCACAGCGTATAATACGCAAAGTATTCCCGCTCAACTGATTTGACCGGTGGCCGGATGCTCAACAACGCCATCACATTGCCACGCGCCGAGATCGCAGACTTCTGCCGCCACCACCACGTTCGCCGTCTCGCGCTGTTCGGCTCTGTCCTGCATGGCGGCTTCCGTCCGGACAGCGATGTTGACGTACTGGTCGAATTCGAGCCTGGTCATACGCCGGGATTGCGATTTTTCGCGATGCAGGATGAACTCTCCCGGCTGCTGGGGCGGCGGGTGGACTTGAATACGCCCCAATGCCTCAGCAAATACTTCCGCGACGACGTGCTTGCCGAGGCGGAGGTCATCTATGGCGCAGCATGACGACTCCATGCGCCTGCGCCACATGCTCGACCATGCGCGGGAAGCCGTGCATTTTGCCGGCGGCAAGAACCGCGCCGACCTTGATCAGGACCGGCTCCTGGCACTGGCATTGACGCGGCTGCTGGAAATCATTGGTGAGGCTTCGGCGCGCGTGACGCAGGCTGTGCGAGACCGTCATCGGCATATCCCTTGGCCGCAGATCATCGGACTCAGAAACCGCCTGATTCACGGTATGACCAGGTCAACCTGGACATTCTGTGGCAGATCATCAGCTCCGATCTTCCGCCGTTAATTGCCGACCTGGAAGCCATCCTGAAGAACCCGTAGTTCACACGCCTGCGGTCATAGATTTCGATGTCCTTCGGCCTCCTCAACTCGCTGATGCTCCTCGGCCTGGCCGCCGTCGCGCTGCCGGTGCTGGTGCACCTCATCAGCAAGCGGAAGTTCGACGTCGTCTACTGGGGGGCGATGCAGTTTCTGGAACTGGGCCGCCGCACGCGCCGCCGCATCCGCATCGAAGAACTGCTGCTCATGCTGCTGCGGATGGGCCTGCTCGCGCTCGTCGTGTTCGCCCTCTGCCGGCCGTGGGCGCAGGGGGGGATGTTCACGCGCCTGGGGGCGAAGACCAACCGCGACATCGTGCTGGTGATCGACGGCTCCTACAGCATGGGCTGGGAGGGGAAGGCCGTCACGCCGCACGCCGCCGCGATCCGCTGGGGGCATGAACTGCTCGAGCGCCTGCGCGGCGGCGACACCGTGGCGCTGCTCGATGCGCGGGACCAGGTGCGGATGGTGATCGAGTCCCCCACGTCGGACTTCGATCTCGTCCGCGAACAGCTTGATGCCCTGCCGGAGCCGTCCGGGACGTCGAACCTCGCGGCAGCCGCGACGGAGGCCGTCAAGGTCCTCAGCCGCACCAGCAACGTCGAACGCGATGTGGTGATCCTCACCGACGGACAGGCGCTGCCGTGGAAGGTCGGCGACGAATCGGCCTGGCTCCGCGTCGACGACCTGCGCGGGGAGCCGGCCGTCAAGCCACAGATCTGGGTGGTCGACGTCACCGGCGGAGAGGCCGAGGAGCGGAACAACTTCGCCGTCGACCGGCTGCAACTCTCGCGCGAGCTGTCGGTCCCGGACTTCCCGATCCGCGTGCGGACGGTCGTGCGGCAATCGGGGGGCGTCACCACCCGCCGCCGCGTGTCCCTGGAGGTCAACGGCCAGCGGCTCGAGGAAAAGACACTCAACGTCAACGTGCCGCCGAATGGCAAGGTGCCGGTCGAGTTCGAGCACCGCTTCCCCGCGGTCGGCTCCTACGTCATCAGCGTCGTGCTCGATGCCGACAACCTGCCGGGGGACAACCGCTCTGACGCGGCGGTCGTAGTGACGGAAGGGATCCCCGTGCTGCTGGTGGACGGCGACCCGAACCTCGACCCGGTCAAGAGCGAGACGTATTTCGCCCGCGCCGCACTGACGGCGTCGGGAAACCGCACGCCGTGGTGCGTCACGAACGTCGTCCGCTGGAATGAACTCACAAGCGAGCACCTCCAGACGCCGGCGGTCGTATTCCTGTGCAATGTGCCGAAGCTCGATGCCAACCAGCTCGGCGCGCTGCTCGATTTTGTGACGCGCGGCGGCGGCCTCGTGATCGCACCCGGCGACAGGATCGACGCGGCCGAATACAACGGGGCCGTGTTCGCCGAGGGAGCGGGCCTGCTGCCGCTGAAGTTCGGCCCGGTCGAGACGGAAGAGAACCACGTGCTGCGACCGGTCGTCGTCAACAACGACAGTCTGGAACTGCCGTGGTTGGCGCGGTTCCGCCAGGAACAGGGGGTCGATTTCGCGCAGACGCGTTACGCGAAATGGTGGAAACTCGAACCGCCCCCTCCATTCCCTGTCGCCGGGTTCAGTGACCCCGGAAGCAACGTCCAGGAACCTCCAGCCGGGATCGCTGACCCCGGAAGCAACGTCCAGGGACCTCCGGCCGGGGTCACTGACCCCGGCTACAATCCGCCAGCGCTCTCGGAGCCGCGGATTGAAGCCCGGCTCAAGTCGAACGACGCGCTGATCGCCGCGCGCGACTTCGGCGCCGGCTCGGTCGTGCAGCTTGCCGTGCCGCTCGATGCCGACTGGAGCACGCTGCCGTCGAAGAACGATTACGTGCCGTTTCTGCACGAGCTGGTGTTCCTGCTGGCCTCGCGCACCGCGGGGCGCAACGTCGACGTCGGCATGCCGCTGCAGTTGACGCTGCAGGGGGAAGATCCGGCGGAGAACTGGTCGTTCCACAGTCCGGACGACAAGGAGACCGCCGCACTGGCGGCCGGGGACGCGCTGCGGCGTGTGGCCGAACTGCCGCGCACGGATCTGCCGGGCGTCTATCGGGCGGAGTCGAAGGCCGCCGGTGCGCCGCAGCAGTTCTTTGTGCCGAACTCCGACCGCAGCGAGTCGGACCTGGCCATGTTGCAGGCGATCGATCAGCAGACGCTGACAGCCGACGATCGGATGCAGTTCGTCAATACCGTGGCTGACTACGAGACGGCGACGCTCGCGGAGGCGTCGCGGACGGAACTGTGGTGGCTGCTGCTGCTGGTCGTGCTGGGGCTGCTCGTATTTGAAGTGGTGATGACGCGGCGGCTGGTGCAGGGAGGGCACGAGGCGCTGGATGAGATCGCAGCGCCGGCCGAAGGGGCGCGACGGGAGGCGGTGGGCGCTGCGCGGTGAGCGTCAGAACTCGTCCACCGGCTCGCCGTCGTCCCGTTCGATTAACCGGCGCAAGACGTCCACCGCGGTGTTGTCCGACAGCAGCCGGACCAAGCCATCGGCAAAGAGGACATGCGCGCCCCCTGCGTGCGGACTGGAGATCCCTTGCCCTCCCGCGGCGTTGACGGTCGTTGACATCTGCTGCACGTGCAGGTCTCGCGGTTCCAGCCAGTGAATGCCGGAGTGATGCACTTCGGCGAGCAGCATCGCGTTTGACAGGCCGTCGCTGACGTCAGCAAATCGGATCGGGCCGTCAGCCGGCCAGACCGTGTGCGGCCCGACA
>CAZWGW010000776.1:0-3846 GCA_964633565.1 uncultured Planctomycetaceae bacterium | reverse complement strand
CGGCGGCGTACCAATGACGAATTTGCTGCCGTGCCCGAGCCGGCCGGTCTTATCATGATGACTGTCGGAATGGCCGGCATTCCTTTCTTGCGTCGACGACGGCTATTGTGGAACCAATCTCACGGCTCGGCGCCTTGCAAATCGGCAATACTCATCCAATGACAGCAAGTGTTGCCCTGCGCGCCATCTGGCGAAGCGACGGTACCACCGCATAATCTTGAAACGCGGTGACTGGGGCAATGACATGGACCTAGACACACTTCGCAAAATTCTCGCTCCACTCGTCGGCCGACTCGCGACAGCTAATACGCACCAAACGTTGCCCACGGCCTGCGCCCAACTGGGGCTTCCGGAACCTCCGAGCGAGGGCACCAAGAGTGAACGGATGAGCGCAAGTTTCGATTCGCTGGCGAATGCGAGTCTCCCAGACTTGGCCCAACGCCTTCTTGAGTTCCAGCCGCTTGCAGCGCAGGAACGGAATGCAATTCAGGATTTGCTCTGGGTAGACACTGTCGCTCTCGAAATTCCGAAACGAATGCGGCGGGAGGTTGCTCGCGCGATTGACGTTCATGATCTCTACATGAGAGTCGAAGCGTTCGACAAGCTACTGGACGGGCTCTGGGTGCTGGATGACGACCCGGTTGAGTGGCTATTCGGCGGTAACACGAGCCTGCGCGCCAGAATTGGCCAACATGTCCATCGCAATCGGTGCGACTGGTCCACGGAGGATCTGTTCCAGAAGTTGGGTGCTTTCGAGGCATCGGATCGACGTTCGAGACGAGTTGTTCAAGTACAGTCATCCCGGCAGGGACGGATGCCTGCAGGCAGTCGCACAACGAATTCGCGATGGCGAACACGTGGTCGTCGTGTTGGTCTGGGAGCAAGACGTCTTGGTGGGTTACGGAATTGCCGCTGAGCACAGCGACTGTGTCGAGATCGAGATAATCGACGTTGACTTCTATTCCCGCCGGAGCGCCGAATTCTGCGATACAGTTGAGCTTTATGGCGAGACGTTTCAGGTCGGCGTTGGACACGTCGTCGTGCAAAAACTAATCGAAGACGTGGCGCGTCCCATCAATGTGGACGCAACCACCGATGGCTCGCGGTACATATTCAAGTCGCTCGGATTCGAGCACGATCCTCAAACAACGAATCCGTGCATTCTGAAGCTCGAGTAGTGCAATGGCCGACGTTTGGTTGCGACGAGATCGAATCTTGATCGTCCTCATCGCGGCCGATATCCGGATGACATTCTGCGACTTCGTTCTCCTTCGCCAGATCGACGCACACCGCACTCGATGCGTCCTGATCTGACCCCAGATTCTGTACCAGCGGTTATGAGAATACGGGTTGGGTAGGTTCGCTGTAGGGTTTCTGGAGTGTGGGCGCAGCCCGAACGGAAGGAGCCCCACCATGGCGAAAGCTACCACGTCCCAGAATCCCGCCAACCGTCCCGTGGCGAAATTCGGCCCGTTTCCTTTCGGCATTTCGATCGCCGTCTGGATCAACGAGGTGCAGCGAGGACCCGCCGATGCCATCGGCGGGCTTTGGGGTGGGCGAGTAATAACTGACGGCGGTTCGCGGTCGATGCGGAGCGTCATCTGCGCGCACCACTCTGGGGCGCCCCTCACTGCAGATTCGGCAGGCGCAGTCGCGTCTTCGGATGATTGGCAAACGGCCAGTCGCTCGCCTCACAGGCAATCGCCAGTTCCGGCGTGTCGAACCGCTTCCCCTGCTCTGCCAGGCTGTGCATAAACCGCCCCTCCGCCGAACGCGCCAACCGAATCCCGCTTGGGGCCAGGTCGCCAGCAGAGTAGAATTGAGTCACGAAACGTCCCACGGCATCCGCAACCACGCACCTGACCATGCTCGAAACCGCCGAACTGCAGATCCTCGACTCTCTGGACCAGCTCTCACCCGCGGCCCGGCGTGAAGCGGTGCGGCGACTGCTGCCGTCGGCGGAGTACCTCGATCGGGCCATCGAGCGAAATCGCCCGCGGATCGAAGCACTTGCCCGCGAGCGCGGACTCGACTGGAATGTCCTGAACGACGAGCAACGCGAGCAACTTGTCGACGATCTGCTGCACGAATAAGGTCGATCCATGCGGGCCGTGCTGGACACCAACGTACTGATCTCCGGCCTGCTCTGGCGCGGCGCGCCCTACTCATGTCTGCTTGCCGCGGAAGCCGGCCTCTACGAACTCGTACTCGCGGAGCCGATTCTGGACGAGCTGCGCGAGAAACTGACCGGCAAGTTCAAGAACACCAGCGACGAAGCCGACGCGATTCTCGCCGGCCTGCGCCGCTGCGCAACTCTCGTGCCGCTCTCGGGCCGCTCAGGCTGGGTCGAGGCCGACCCCGACGACGACAAATTCGTCGATGCAGCGCTCGCCGGGGCCGTCGACGTCATCGTGTCGGGGGATCGCCACCTCCTGCAACTCGGGTCGGTCGAGGGCCTCGCGGTTCTCAGTCCGCGCCAGTTTCTGGACCGGCTTACGCCACCAGCCAACTGAGAACCAGCCAGTCGCAATCCATTCGTGCCCGTCCGTGTTGATCAGCTTTCCCCCGTTCGGTCCCCATTTTCCTGTCCACGATCTTCCTGTCTTCCCTTCGTGGCCTTCGTCTCCTTTGTGGTGGACCCCGTTGTCCATGAGTGCCGATCAGCGTCGATCAGTGTTCCCTCGACTCCGTCGACCTGTAGAACGCCTGCAGCGTTCGCGCGCGGAGTTGGCCCATTTACCCGGGGTGGGCTCGCCCCGCACGCCCGGCCCCCCACCCCGGGCGTTGGTGTAGCGACCCCTGCAGGGTGACTTTGTGTTGTGGTGCCTCGTCAAACAAACAACAAACGAGGGGGACCCACCGATGCTATCGGCGGGCTTTGGGGGGCGGGGAATGGGGTGGAGAGTCGAGGGTCGAGAGTTGAAAGTGTATGGGCGTCGGGGAGCGGCGCTAAACCGCAAGCGACGCGGGAGCGGTGGTGCGGATGTGGGACGATTGTGTGGGGAGACATGACGTAGCGCCATTCTCAAAACCTCCACTTTGCGCTTCCCCTCATCCCGGCTCCGGCAGTCGCAGTCGCGTCTGCGGATGATTCGCAAACGGCCAGTCGCTCGCCTCATACGCAATCGCCAGTTCGGGCGTGTCGAACCGCTTCCCCTGCTCCGCCAGGCTGTGCATCAGGCGATCGAGCGTGCCGGTCGTGAGGAGCGTCCGTTCCAGCGGGTAGACGGCATGGCCGGTGTGAATCGTCTCCTCGATCGCCCGCAACTGCTGCGCGAAATGCCCGAACGGAGGTTCGTTCTGCAGCCGGATCCAGGTCGCCAGCGGTTCCGCGCGCCCCTTGACCTTCCCGGCAAAGGCGAACTCGGGGGACAGTTCGCCGATCATCGCCACGGCCGACTGCAGACCGTCACGATGCTCCAGCAGGAAGAGCGCCGTTTCGTCCGCCCGGGTCCACTCCGGACCGGCGTGCGGCTGGCCGGGCAGCGTCGCCAGGGCGGCTTCGAACAGGTCGACCGGCCAGCGCCCGTCGGCCGCCGCCCGATGGATCTGGTCGCCGCGCAGCGCCTGCACGGAGGCGATCCCCGCTTCGCCGCCGTGGCGTCGCTCGATCATCGCCTGGTGCGCCTCCAGCGCGTGGATACCGTAGATTTCGAGGCCGCTGTAGCCCACGGTCAGTGCCGATTCCAGCTCCACGCCGCGGTCAAGTTCCAGCGGCGGCATGCGCCAGGCGAGCGGGACGGATGAACCGGCCAGCAGCGGGATGTGCCGCGCGCGGGCCGTGTCGCATATAAACTTCGCATCCTCCCAGCGCCAGGCCAGATGTTTGTCGTTGAACATCGGGAC
>CAZWGW010000775.1:2242-3857 GCA_964633565.1 uncultured Planctomycetaceae bacterium | reverse complement strand
CTCATTGTCGCCCGGCTGGGCGGGGGCGGGATGGGGACCGTCTACCGCGCTTTGGACGAGTCGTTGCAGCGTTACGTGGCCCTGAAGGTCATCACCGAACGGAAAGGCCGGCAGAACGCGCAACTTGTCGAGCGGTTGCTGAACGAGGCCCGCTCGCAGGCGCGAGTGAATCATCCCAACGTCGTTCACATTTACTATGTCAGCCGGGACGCCGAGGCGCCGTTTCTCGCAATGGAACTGGTACACGGCCCGACCCTCGCTGCACGGTTGCGTGCCGGACCGTTCCAGTTCGCCGAGATCGTGCAGTTCGCCGTCCAGATTGTGGAAGCCCTGCAGCAGGCCGCCCTGTTCGACATCGTGCACGGCGACATCAAGCCCGGGAACATTCTCCTGTCCGACGGCGAGGCGGTCAAATTGTCGGACTTCGGTCTGGCCCGGCGGCTGTCGCGCTCAGGGGGAAACTCCGATCGAATTGCGGGGACTCCCAACTACATTTCGCCCGAGGCGTGCCGCGGCGAGCCGACGGACATCCGCAGCGACATGTATGCGCTGGGAGTGATGCTGTTCGAGATGACGTTCGGCCGGCTCCCGTACACGTTCGTCGCCGACGGACCGCAGGCCCGCATCCGGGCGCACTGCACGGCCGAACCGGAGTTCCCCGACCCCTGGCCCGTGCACGTCCCACACCAGTGGAGAGCGGTCCTGCAGCGGTTGCTGGCGAAGGACCCCAAACAACGCTACTGGACGTACGACGTGCTGCTGGAGGACTTGCGGCGGCTGCTGCCGGCTCCACGACCGAAGGCAGGATTGCTCGTGCGTGGGCTGGCGTGGGTGGTCGACATCCTGCTGGCGGCGGCCCTGCAGCGATTCGTCGTCAGCCTGTTCCGGGACGGCCTGGTCGGGGAGTACCTGTACAGCCAGCCGACGCTGCGGATGCTGGCGTCGTTCAGCGGCATCCTGGTTCCATTCCTCGTGGCGTATCTGCAATCGAGGTGGAAAACAACGCCGGGCAAGGAACTGCTGCAGATCCGCATCGCGGATGAGCACGGACTCACGCCGGAACCGGGGCGCCTGGCGCTGCGGGCGGTGTTGCCGCTGCTCCCCCTGTGGCACTATGCGGTGCAGATGATCTGCGACGCCGGCGGCCTGCCGGTGCTGGGGCACGCGCTGGCGTGCGTGGTACTCACGGCGATGGCGGCAGACGGGCTCACGGCGATCGTCCGCAAGGATCGCCGCAGCCTGCACGACCTGCTGGTGCGGACGCAAGTCGTGCTCGACGCGGAACCGCGTCCGGTGGTGCAGGCCGCGCCCGGCGCCAGTTGAGCGAACCGCACCTCACTTCGCCGCGATTTTCCACAGGTGGCCGTCGCTCCGGACGTAGAGCGCGCCGTTCGCCACGGAGGGTGTACCGAGAATGGCTTCCCCGAAGTCGTGCCGCGCAACGATCCGCCCCTTTGCCGACGGGTCGACGACAAAGCCCACGCCTTCATTGCTGAACGCAAAGAGGTGCCCCGCGGCAATGACAGGGCTGGAGTAGAAATTCCCCTCCAGACGCAACTGCCATTGCGTCTCACCGGACGTTGCATCGGCCCGAACCAGGACATTCGGATCGTTG
>CAZWGW010000775.1:0-2232 GCA_964633565.1 uncultured Planctomycetaceae bacterium | reverse complement strand
CGTTGATCACGAACACCGAGCCGTCGAACCACAATGGACTCGCGAACGACGGGCTGAGTTTCGCTGCCTGCCAGACGATTTCGGCCACATCCGGAGTTGTCGTGCCGGGGCGGATCGCCGTAATGCCGTGCGAGGGGACGTAGGCCGTCCGCTCCGCCACGACGAGAGACGCGGTCGTGGAGGCGCCATCACCGTAGGTCCACGCGACTGCCCCCGTGCGCGGAACCACTGCCGATACCCCTGCGGACGACTGCACCAGCACGCGCTCATCACCGGGTTTTGCGCCGGGCAGGACGACGGGCGACGTCCAGTTGGCGCGGCGCGGCCGATCGAGCTTCCAGCGCTCTTCGCCGGTCTCCGCGTCCAGGCCGGTGGTGAACGACTCCGAGTCGTTCTCAACCATTACGACCAGCGTCTCGTCGACCACGACCGGCGACGAGGCCATGCCCAGGCTGTTGCTGGCGTTGGGGTAGTCGTGCGTCAGACCGCGATACCAGAGCAGATTCCCGTCGAGGTCGAGGCACGCAACGTCGTTCGTCGAAAACGTGGCGAAGATGCGCTCGCCGTCGCTCGTTGGGGTCGGGGCGGCTACGCACGTCGTCGGATGTGTCATCGTCCGGCCGGTGGGCCAGAACTGCCGCTCCCAGACGAGGCGGCCGTCCGCGGCGTCGAAACAGATGACGTGCAGCCGGTCTTGCCGAAAGCCGCTGCTCGCTGTGACGAACACGCGGTCGCCGAGAATGATCGGGCTGGACAGCCCCCGCCCGGGGAGGTCCGCCGTCCACGCGATCATGTCGCCATTGTCCCAGGCAGTCGGCACATTTTCCTGTGGAGCGACGGCCGTGCCGTCGGTGCCGCGGAAGCCGCGCCAATCCGCGCCGGCGAACAGGCAGACGCACGTCAGCAGGCAGGTCAGTGTGAGAAAACGGCGCATGTATCAGGTTCGGGCGTACTGGTTGACAATTAGAAAACAGACAGGAAGGTTAACGACAGGAACAATCGACTTCGGACCTATGGCCCGACACTCGCGGCTGTGTGTTCGCCGGCCGAACGCAATCCACGCCCGGAGAGGTCGCACACACGGAACTGGAAGCCCCAAGTCTGCGCCCAGTCCTGCGTCTGCTCGTTCTGGCAGACCTTGAGCAGGATCACGTTCCTGCCCGGTTTCAGTCGGCCGCGGACGGAATACTGGTCGAACATGTTGCCGCGGTGGTACTCCTCCTGGCCGAACAGGAACTCGCCATTCAGCCACAGTTTCCACGCGTTCTGAGTGGAGAGCCGGAACTCGATCTCCCGTGCACCGTCGCTGTGAAACTCGGTTGCGCCGTACGTCACGGCCCCTTTGTGAGGCTGCGTGAGTTGGGCAATGTTGAACAGGCCGACGGTGTCCATGTTGATCTCGTCTCCCTGCAGGGGCGCGGCGCGGAACGGTTCCCAGCGCACCTTGCCGAGTTGGCCGTCGTATTCGGCCGCGAGGTCGAGGTTTTCCTCGGGCGGATAGACGGCCGCGAAACCGACACCCCCCTTGTTGTCGAACGGTCCGATGAGCCGCCAGTTGGTGAGCAGGCCGAAGTGGGCAACGAGGTCGACCTCTTCGCCGAAGTCGGCGAGCGCCCTGGCGATGGTCGAAACCTGGTCGCCGTCGACCGCGCCGGAGAGGGCGCGTTCAAACTCGGCCTTGGCTCCGTCCCTGTTATCGTCTGCCAGGAACTCCTGTGCGGACTTGATCGAGCGGGCGACCGCATCGCGGCGCATCTCGGCGCTCGGGTCGTCGAGCATGCCGGGAATGATGCGGTCGGGGGCGGCCGGGTCCACTTTGACCAGCCACTCGTATGCCAGCCGGCGGGCGTGCGGGTCGTGCGCTCGGTTGCGAACGAATTCCTCCAGTTCGGGGGCCGGAAGTTTTCCGCCCGAGCGGAGAGCACGGTCGGCGATCGACTCAAATGCACCGCGGAGCCAGTTGGCGGCGAGTGGGTTGGCGTCGTCCATCGCGGAGAGGATCGGCAACAGCGACTCCGGGCCGGACTGTGAGAGTTTCTTTGCGGCGGCGATGGCTTGCAGATGGCCGCTGCCGCGGGACTCGACGGCCTTGATTGTCCGCAACGGCTGGTCGACGTCTTCCGCAACGGCGGGGGCGGCCACCGGGACGAGCAACGCAAGAATCGGCAGGAAACGCGGCATGTGGGTTCTCGGAAAATGGGTGCGGAGGGCCGCAGGCGCGCGGCGCGGGTG
>CAZWGW010000774.1:0-3875 GCA_964633565.1 uncultured Planctomycetaceae bacterium | reverse complement strand
TAAGGTGCTGCATCCGCTCCGCAACCGGAGACCCATTGCCAGCCGAGGGTGTTGTTGGCGAGGTCGGCGTCGACCAGCGTGTCCCAGAACCAGCGCGCGCCGTCGCGCCAGGAGACGAGCAGGTCTTTCGTCAGGAACGACCCGACGATCATCCGCACCCGGTTGTGCATCCAGCCGGTCGACCACAACTCGCGCAGGCCGGCGTCGACGATGGGAAATCCCGTCCGCCCGCGTTGCCAGGCCCGGAGTGCCGCCCGGTCCGAAACCCACGGAAATCGCAGGAACGGCTCGCGCAACGGCGATTCGGGCGTGTGTGGAAAGTGATACAGCACGTGATGCGCGAATTCACGCCAGCCGATTTCTGTCCGGAATGTTTCCGCGCCCCTGGAGCGGCGTCCCTGGACGGCATGCCAGATCTGCCGCGGGCTGATTTCTCCGAAATGGAGGTGCGGCGAGAGACGCGAACTGCCGCTGGCATCCGGGCGATTTCGCGCGTCGTGATACGCCGCCAGCCCGTCGGCGACAAACTCCGTCAGGCGTGCAGCTGCGGCGGCCTCGCCCGGCTCCCACGTCGCCTGAAGCCCGCCGTCCCAGCGGACCGCCGGCAGGAGTTTCAGTTCGTCCACCCGCACGGACGCAGGCCATTTTTCGGGCGCAGGGATCGCATCGGGCAGCGGCAGCGGGATGCCCGGCTCCGCCAGCGCCCGGCACGCGCGCCAGAACGGCGTAAACACCTGATAGGGCCGCCCCTCGCGGGTCCGGACCTCCCACGGTTCCTGCAGCAGGCTGCCGTTGAACGTCTCGACCTGCAATCCCGCCGCCTTCAATGACGCTTCGACAGACTGGTCGCGATCGATGATCGCCGGCTCATACCGCCGGTTCCAGAATACGGCCGAGGCCCGGGTCTCCGCGCACAGCGACGCCAGCGACTCGGCCGACCGCCCACGTCGGATCAACAGGCGTGACCCCGCACGCTGCAACGCCTTTCCGAGGCGGTCCAGAGAGTGGTGCAGCCACCACCGGCTTGCGGCACCGGGCGACCAGGGACGTTCCTCCTCCGGCGCCCAGACATACACGCAGATCACGGGACGCCGGCGTTCCACCGCGGCGGACAGCGCCGGATTGTCCGCCAGACGCAGGTCGTGTCGAAACCAGACGAGGGAACTCTCATCAGCCATGAGGGGATGTGTCCATGCGCAGCCGTCACTGACTTCCGTCGCCAGGTCCTGCGGACATCAACCGAGTTCGTGCCGCAGTGCTGTTTCGAGGTCTGCGAAGGCGAAGACATAGCCGCTCTGTTGCAGCATCCGCGGTACGACGCGTGCGCTGGACAACAGCAATTCGTCGGCCATTTCTCCCAGTGCGATTCGGGCCGCAACCGCGGGCAGCGGGATGACGGCCGGGCGGTGCAGCACGCGGCCCAGGGTCCGGGTGAATTCGGCATTCGTCACCGGTCGCGGCCCGACCGCGTTGACCGGTCCGGACAATTCGTGGTGAGTGACGGCGTGCACGATGGCGCCGACGACGTCATCCAGGTGAATCCAGCTCCAATACTGTCGCCCGGCCCCGATCCGGCCTCCCGCACCCAGTTTGAACGGCATCAGCATTTTCTGCAGCGCGCCGCCGCTCCGGCTGAGCACGACACCAAGCCGCAGGTGGACCACCCGGATACCGGCGTCCATGGCGGGCGCCGACGCCCCCTCCCATTCCCGACACACGTCGGCGAGAAAACCCGTGCCCGGAGCGCTGGATTCATCCAGCAATTCATCGCCGCGGTCCCCGTAGTAGCCAATCGCGCTGGCGCAGACCAGAACGCGCGGCGGCTGTTCCAGCCGGGCCAGTGCAGTGCTCAGCGTGCGCGTCCCGTCGACCCGGCTGCGGCGGATGCGCTGTTTCTTGTCGTCCGTCCATCGTCCGGAGGCGATGCTTTCACCCGCGAGGTGAACGACGGCTTCGACGCCGTTCATTCGTTGGGGCGTGATGAAACCGTCTTGCGGGTCCCAGAACAGTTGCTGCAGCGTATCGACGTTCTGCCGCCGGACAAGTTGCAGGATACCGTGTCCCGAGTCGGCCAGACGGGAGCACAGCGCGCTGCCGACCAGTCCGGTCGCACCGGTGACCGCAACGGTCCCATACGTACAAGGTGAGTTTCCGGCTGCAGTGTTGGTCACTTCGAGTCTCGTCAAACGATGTTCCGGCCGCCGGTCTTTGTGGAGCTCGTACCGAGATCCGTTGACCGGGGCGACTGTAACCGCGTGGAGACGATGGGGATTAACGGCATCGTTGCGTCATACCATAGATGAGTGCACCTGTCAGGCAGTCAATCCGATCAGGTCCGTACACAGGAATGCACCAGGTTGCGTAAGTCATGATGTGGAATGTGGAAGCATCGATTCACGGCGAGCCCCCCAGGGGGGAGAAAAGTGCGCCCCGTGTGGGCTGTTGAGAACGTTACAACCGCTACGCCTGCACCTCGCAGGGAAAGGAGGACATCGCATGTCGGGTGCTTCACACAGGACTGCGTGGGCGGCGCAGATTGTGTCCTAACCTTCAGGAGTTGGACCATCACTTCCGCGGCCACGGCGGAAAGTGCCCCCCGCGCGCGATCTGCAACCTGAATTGACAGCATGCAATCCATTCCGGCCGAACTACAGCTCACGAGTCACACACGCATCGGCCGCCCACTGGTCCCGGCCGGGACCCCGTTGGCCGACCTGGCGGACGTTGTCGACTCCCGCAGTCTACGGCATCTGCTCGTCGTGAAAGACCAGGTCCTTGTCGGAGTCGTGGCGGTCGACGACGTACAGCAGCGCCTGACGTGTGCAAATCCTGTGGAACGACGGCGCTGGGCGTCCGCCCCCGTCGAGAACCTGTTGTCGACGCCGCTCGCGCATCGGGGATCCGCGCCGGCCAGCGACACGGACCGGCGTCCCGTCCCGGAGTCCATCGAGTGCCTGTCGCACGTGATGGGGGACCGCGTGGTCGCGGTTTCCACGGCGGACGATGTGTTCCTGAGCTGGACGCAATTGCAGCCGATCCTCGATCACGCGGCCACGGATCCGGTCACGCACCTTCCGCGACGATCGCATTTCGAACGGACGCTGGCCCGCGAGGTTGATCGGGCCGCACGGGACGCGGCGCCGATTGCCGTAATCCTGATTGACATCGATCATTTCAAACGCATCAACGACCTGTGTGGACACGCGCTCGGCGACGCCGTGCTGCACCTGGTCGGCCGCTGCCTGCGGCGCAGCCTGCGGTCGGACGACGTCGCGGCACGCTATGGCGGCGACGAATTCGTGGCGATCTGTCCCGGGTGTCGTCCCGAGATGCTGCCGCTTCCCATTCGTCGAATTCAGGAATCGATCCGCCAATTGTGCGTGCCGGGCGAGGCCGCGGGCTTGCGGATCTCGCTGTCGATCGGCGCGGTCGTCGGACATTGTCTCCAGCCGGACTGCTCCGGCGAATCGCTCATGGCCCTGGCGGACCGCTGCCTGTACGCCTCAAAACGCGGCGGACGGGATTGCGCACACCAGATTGTCCTGGGAGAAATGCCGCTGACGCCGCGGCACATGCGTCCCCGGTCGGATCTGCTCCCGGCGACGTCGGCCGACGGCGCTTCGCTGCCCGTCGGTCATGCCTGACCGGCCGGTCCTTTCCACCCGTCCGGACTTTGACGGTGCGTTTGACGCAATTGTCGCGGCTGGCTAAGGTACGATCTACCGATTCGACGCCGTTCCGGACGTCGGACACAGCGTTTTCGCTACTCAGGAAATTCGAGAGGTCTATGGGTCGTATCGAACGCACTCGTGAGATTGCCCGACGACGGGCCCGACGGGTCAAGTTGAAAAAGCTCCGCCAGCGTTTTGCGAATG
>CAZWGW010000773.1:0-3880 GCA_964633565.1 uncultured Planctomycetaceae bacterium | reverse complement strand
CGCTGATTGAAGCCCTCGCCGATGACCTGCTCCTCGTGCACGACGACCGCCCCGATCGGCACCTCGTCGGCTTCGAACGCACGGCGGGCCTGGTCGAGCGCGCGGCGCATCCAGTGGTCGTGGGGCTGGAGCGGGTTATCGTACATGTTCATCCATTCGGGGGGCATCGCGGAAATCAGCGTGCGATGGAAATCGTCCAACCTTTGAAACATTCTGCGAGGCGTCGACAACAACACGACCCCTGTCCACGATCCCATCAGGATGTTCCTCTCATGGAATCGTTATTCACCGAGGTTGTCGGCAATGACCGACTGGTTCAGCAATGGATGGTCGCTCTGAACCTCCGTCAGCACATTGCCGGTGAACGCGACACGCGAGCTCGGTTCACCCGCGAGGATCAGCGCCTTCTCCGTCAGTCCGGAGAACACATTGCCCGAAATGGCCACATCGCTTGTCCCTTCCAGCGTGATCCCCGCGGCGGCGAGGTCGGTCGTGCCGCGCTTCACTTCGCCCGCTCCGATGACGCTGTTGGAGAAGTTGTTCCCGGTCACAGTGATCCGGCCGCTGCCGGCGCCGATGTACACCGCCCGCTCCTTCACGATCGTGAACGTATTCGCGCTGATCGCACAGCCGTGGGCGTCGAGGAGTTCCACTCCGCGGCCGTTGTGCGCGATGACATTGGCGCTGACCGTGTCGCCGTAGCAGTCGCGGTCGAGGATCACCGCCGTGCCATTGCACTCTTCGATCATGTTGCCCGAGACGACCGAGCCGTACGTGTTTTCGATGACGACGCCGTGCCGCAGGTGATCGTCGAGGTTGTTCCCCGTCATGCAGAGATTGAAGCCGTCACTGCAGCGGAGGGCGTCGTTGTTCTCTTCGAACTGGCAGCCGGAGACGACGATGTCGTGGCAGCCCAGCAGGTTGACGCCGGCCCCCTTGTTGTACGTGATGAGGCAGTCGTTGATGCGCGGGTCCTCGTAGCAATGGTCCAGCCGGATCCCGTCGCCGCCGTGTTCGCTGACCGTGACGCCATGCAGGAAGATCTCGTTGACCCATAACGCGTCGATGCCGTGGCCGCTTTGCGGATTGCCGGTGACCCGCAGGTTCGAGAGTTGAATCCGCCAGCGGTCGGTCCGTCTGGTGCTTGCGCGGTCGAACGGCGCCCGCGGTACGATGCTGATTGCGGGCTGACCGGCCGTATTCACGTTTTTGATGTGTGTGGCAGTGCCTGAGCCTTCGAGCAGGACGTCTTCTCCAGTAATCCGCAGCGGCTCCGTGAGTTCGAACACGCCGGGTGGAACCCGGACGACCCCGCCCGTCGCCGGCAGCGCGTCCAGCGCCGCCTGCAGCGTGGAGAACTGCGCGGCGTCCACGATGTTCTGGACCGACGGGGTTCCCGTCGGCGCCTCGTTGCCGGCGCCTCGCCGGGACCAGTGGAGAATCACCAGGACGCCAGCCACGGACAGAACAACCAGCGGGATGCGATACATGAGTGGGTTCCAACGGGAAGCGTGATGTTCGACACAATCATAACGCATGGAGCCGTTGGCGCAATCCGGCGCAGGGTCTGCATGAAACACCTCAAACCCGGGAAAATGCAAATTCCGTCGGCAAGTCGCCGGCGTTGTCCCCCGCGCCGCGTGAATTCCGGACTACGGTTGCACGACGTTGATCCGGGCCAACGCGGAGGGCCGATCCCCCAATCTCTCGCTCCGCGAGCCAGATGAAACCGACAACGACCGCGCCGCCGCCGGCCACTGTCCCGCGTTCTGACCGGATGAACGAGACGGCCAGCCTGAAGGCCGCCTCAACGCCTCCCCAAGGCACTGCCCGGCCGAACGGGACGAAGCGCACCTGCCCCCAATGCGGCGCCACGGAATCGTGGGGCAATGCCTCCTGGTGCCCGAAGTGCGGATTCTATCCGAAACTTGGGACAAAGGTTTCGGCTGCTGCGTTGCAACCGACCGGCGGGGAGACGGAGGAACTCGCGCCGGCCGGGCCGATGCCGATGTGGTTCAAGGTCGCTCCCCTCCGGCGCCGAGCAGTTGCGGCCGGACGTTGAAAAAAAGCCTTCCCCAATTGCAGGACGCCTTGTCGCGGTGAGGAGCGACGCGCTCGATCATGATTCAGACGTCGTCGTCCTCGTCTTCCTCCTCGTCGACGTCCGGATGCAGCGGGCTGCCCGGTTCGAAGAAGAAGTCCCCCAATCCCATCGGTACGGCATCGCCTCCCAACGATTGCCGTTTGCGCTCGGCCAGCGAGATCAGGTCGAGCGAATCGTCTCCCAGGCAACGCTGGAGCTACTCGCGCCAGGCCGCGTCCTTGCCGAGCGGGTGACCGGGATCGGAGGCGACGCGCTTCAGGGCGTAGCGCAGCACGTTGATGCCGTCGCGTGTGGAAAAGTCGAGCTTCAATTCGTGCGCCTGCTGCAGGAATTCGACCGTCAGATTGAGCATGTCGGCATCGGCGAACGGCAGATGGTACTTGAGGATTGCCATCTCATCCTGCCGGCTGGGATGGCCCAGCGCGAGTGTCGGCTGCAGCCGGCTGAGAATGTAGTCCGGGACCTCGAACGTGGAGTCGTCCTCGTTCATCGTCACCGCGCAGCGGAAATCCGCATGGGCGCGGATGGTGATTCCCGCCACGATTGATTCGACGTACCGCCGGTGGTCGAGCAGCGGCGCCAGGCTGGCCCACGACTTCTCGTTCATGCGGTTGCCTTCGTCGAGCACGCACACGCCCCCGCGGATCATGGCCGTCACCAGCGGCGAGGCGTGGTATTGAATCCGGCCGCTCTCGGCCAGAACAGGCGTCACCAGCAGATCCTCGGGGCGCGTGTCGGCCGTGCACTGGTACACATAGAGCTGCTGCTGGCGCGTCCGCGCGGCCGCCATCGCGAGCGTCGTCTTGCCGATCCCAGGCGTGCCGGTGACGCGCGGCGTGAGGGGCAGGTCGTGTGGATCGACAATCAACCAGCAGGCGAGCAGTTGCTTGAGGACTTCACGCTGCCCGATCCACTCGCCGGAAGAGGCGTCGGGATGGCCGAGACGCAGGCGAACTCCGTCGATGTCCACGGAATTCGCTCCGGCGGAACCGGGCTGGTTGTCCGTGCCTTCCGGTGCGGGTCCTGTCTGACGATTGGGCCGTTGCTCTTTCGTGCGCCCCGTCCCGCGCCTGGCCCCACTCCGTTTCTCATCCATTAATTGATCACCAATCTGTTGAAACCTGTTCCGTCGGGCGCATGCTCTGCTGGCGACTGCTGGATACTACCCGGAGTGCGTGGCGACCGTCCATGCCGTCGCGCGGCGCCGCCGCCGACCTGTCCACGAATGACCACGCCAGGCTTGAACCGCCGCTGATGGAGAAGGAGCGAGTCTGGATTGATGGCCTGCTGCAGCGAGTCACTCGACGATAATGTCGCGCACCGTCGCCCCGCCGGGAATCATCGGCAGCACGTGCTCCTGGTACGGGCAGATCACGTCGAGCAGGTACGGACCGTCGTGGTTGATCATTTCCGTGAGTGCGCCCGGCAATTCTGACTTGCGGCGGACGTGGGCCGATTTGATGCCATACCCTTCCGCGATCTTTACAAAGTCCGGGTACGTCTGCTCGTAAAACGAGCCGTCTCCTTCTCCCAGCCATTCGGGGTGGTCGATCGGACCCAGATACGTGTGGGCCCGCTTCCCCTCCATGAAGCGGTCTTCCCACTGCACGACCATTCCCAGGTGCTGGTTGTTGAGCAGCAGGATCTTGACCGGCAGCTTTTCGCAGTACAGCGTGGCCAGTTCCTGGAGGTTCATCTGGAACGACCCGTCGCCGTCGATGTCGATGACCAGCGCATCCGGGTGGACCGCCTGTACGCCCATCGCCGCGGGGAGGC
>CAZWGW010000772.1:0-3889 GCA_964633565.1 uncultured Planctomycetaceae bacterium | reverse complement strand
GACCTGTTCGAGAAGTACCTCCCCGAGGAGCAGCGTCCCAAGCGGCTCGGCAACGCGATCCAGCCGGCGACGATCCTGGCGCTCGGCGGGGATGCCGCGCGGGGCCGCAAGCTGTTCTTCGACACCGAGGGGATCCAGTGCAAGACGTGCCACAAGATCGGCGGCCAGGGGGCGGACGTCGGTCCGGACCTGAGCCAGATCGGCAAGAAGTACGACCGGGCGAAGATCCTGGACAACATCCTGAGTCCGTCGCGCGAGATTGATCCGAAGTTTGTCGTGTACCTTGCCGCTCTGAATGACGGCCGGGTGCAGACGGGTCTGCTCGTGGAGCGGACGGAGCAGGCCATTTCGCTCAAGGACAACAAGGGGAAGGTCACGACGCTCGCGCTGGCCGATGTGGAGCAGCTTGCGCCGCAACAGCAGTCGCTGATGCCGGACCTGCTGCTGCGCGACATGACGGCGGAGCAGGTAGCGGACCTGCTGGCGTACCTGAGCACGCTCAAGTAAGCGGGCAGTTGGCAGACAGACGGTTCTGCCGGCGGCCTCGATGCGACAGCGTCAGAACTCGTGCGGCACGACCTCCCCACCATTCCGCGTCCCCAGAGCCCGCCAGACAGCGCGGTCAATCGAGTCGCCGATAAACCGCACGGCACCGTCGCCAAACAGCACGTTGACACCACCGCTGTGCTCGCTCGTGGCCGTAATGGCGCTCCAACTCGAATATGGGTTTCCGGCGCTCTCTCCGTTGAAGCAACTGTTCCGGTTGGGCGGGAGAACGTGGTTGTACGTTTGACCATTGATCCACCCCAGTTCCGCGTCGTTCACGAGCCACACGGCCCCCACCGGAAGCGGCTGGTCCTCACAGCGGTTGGCGAAGACATCCAGATCATCCGGGTTAGTCGTCCCCACCGTTTCGCGCATGATGCGATTCCACAGTTCCGGGTATTCGTAGGCATTTCCCATCCGGTTGGCTACGATCGGCAGGTTGAGCTTCTCGCTCACGGCTGCAGTACTCGATAAGCCATCTGTGAAGTCCCGTGCCGACGTCTGGCGATAGAGCATGTTCACTTGTACGCGGGCAAAAGGGATCTTGCACGCGGCGTAAAACCCGTTGCCGCAGTATTTCACGTGCCAGAAGCCGTCGTTCATGCGATAACTCGGCTTCCAGCCCTGCGACTCGTCGGCCGCGGAATCGCTCGGGCAGATGTAGAGGGGGATGCGCGAGCGTGCCTTCACGTCGATCAGGCCGGTTGCGTCCTCCTGCGCAATGACATGGTAGACGGCCTGCTGGTCGAGATACGGCAGGATCTGTGCCGTCCAGCCCCAGCCCATATAGGCGCCTGGAAAAACATTGAACGTGCTGTGGTAGTTATTTACGGCAACGCCGATCTGGTGCAGATTTGACGCGCAGGCGGCCCGTCGCGCTGTCGCGCGGGACCACTGCACCGCCGGCAGGAGCAATGCAATCAGGATGGCGATGATCGCAATGACGACCAGCAACTCCAGCTTTGTGATGCCGGACCTGCAATCGACAAAGTCGCCGCTGTTTTGCGCCGGACGCATCACATGTGGCTCCCGGAGACGATTATTGGCGTCAGTCGTCAATGGTATCACCGTCGCAACTTCCGCGTGTCGCTCCTGCTAATTGACGCTGCCGCCGACGTAGTCCAAGCAGCCCCCACCCACTGGCGTGGCACTGATGTACAACGGCCCCGCGGAATATGTGACTTGCACAGACCAAACCCCGTTCTTTACCGGGACTCTGATCGTATTGGTGCTTTGCGGATTGCCAAAAAAGTAAAACGTAACGTCCACCTCCGTATCAGTTGCTTCCGTTCCCGACACGGTAAACGTTCCGGCTGGTTGTCAGAACCCGTTGGTGTGACTCGTGATGTCGACGGGACACGCCGTGGCGGGGAGTTGAAACACGATTTCAACCACGCACACGCACAGGCAAACTCTTTTCCAGCGCGACTTCGACATGGCGACCTCCTGTATTGAGAGAGGACAGGAAAACCCACTGTGCCCCAGAACAAGGCCGCAGATGGCTGACAGCGTAACGGGCACTCACTGGGACGTCAATCCATGTCACCGGGACGCCGCGCAAAACTGCTCGACGCGCGTCTCAATAATATCGAGGCTCCTGTTCCAGAACTCCGGCTGCGTGAGATCGTACCCTAGCGCCCAATGCACGGCGTCCTCCGTCTCTCGGCAGCCGGTGGCGATGAGCAGCTTGCGGTACTGCGCCGGGAAATCTTTCCCTGCGTCGGCGGCCAGCGCATACACTCCCTGCGAGAGCAGGTAACCGAAGGTGTACGGGAAGTTATAGAACGGCAGCCCCGAGATGTAGAAGTGCAGCTTCGAGATCCAGAAGCCGGGATACCAGCCGCCGTCAGCAAGGCCATTGAGGTACGCTTCTTTCTGGGCGGCCAGCATCAGTTCCGAGAATCGCTCGGCGCTCAATTCGCCGTCACGCCGTTCGACGTGGAAGTTGTGTTCGAAGATGAATCGCGCGTGAATGTTCATCAGAAACGCCACGGCGTCTCCCAGCATCTGGTCGAGCAGCGACAGTTTTTCGTCATCGCTGATCGCGGCGGCCAGACGGCGGTCGTTCAGGACCGTCTCGGCGAACGTCGACGCCGTTTCGGCGAGGTTCATCGGGTAGTCCCGCAGCAGGAACGGCTGCTCGCGGAGGACGAACCCGTGGTACGCGTGGCCCAATTCGTGGGCCAGCGTCGACATGCTGTCGGGGGTGTTGGTGAACGTCATGAAGATCCGCGACTGGTGCTTCGTCGGGAAACCGGTGCAGAAGCCCCCCTGCCGCTTGCCGGGGCGGTTCTCGACTTCGATCCAGCGCTCGTCGAGGGCCGTTTTCGCGAAGCGGCCGAGTTCGTCGCTGAACTCGCCGAAGGACTTGAGGATGTGCTGGCAGGCGGAGTCGTAGGAGAGGTGGTCGCCAACCAGCGACCCGGACGCTCCCAGCGTCCGGGTCGCTTGGGCGGGCAGAGGGGCCTGAATGTCGTACCAGCACAGTTTCTCAAGGCCAAGCAGCTTGGCCTTGGCGGCGAAGTATCTGAGTAACATCCCCTTCCGCTCGGTGATCGTGCGCCACAGGGTGTCGAGAGTCTCGCGCCGCAGGCGATTGGCGCGGAGCGGCGCGACGAGGTGATCGGCCAGTCCCAGCCGCCGGTACTTCGTCAGCCGGAAGCCCGAGATGTGATTGAGCGCGTCGGCGCACGTGTCGGCGATGGTGCGCCACGCCTTGTCCGCGGCGAAGAAGTTGTTCTGGCGGATGCTGCGTTCCTTCGAATCGAAATGGACCTGTCCCGGCGACTTGCGGACGATTTCCCCCTTCTCCATCACTTCGATCCGCAGTTCGCCCGACAGCCGGTCGTACAGCCGGCCCCAGGCATGGATGGCATCGACGGCCAGGTCGGCCGCCAGCAGTTCCTGGTCTTTTGGCAGCCGCAGGGCGGCGTTCCGCCGGGACTCTTCGATGAAGAACGCCACCCGCCGGATGCGTTCGTCCGCAGCGACAAACGCGCGCAGTTCCGCTTCGGAAACTCCCTTGAGGGCCAGTTCTATATTCGTGAGGATCTGCGCCCGCTGCGGTCCCAATGCCGACAGCACTCCTTCGAGTTTCTGGAACAGTTTGTTCTCCGCCTCCGCGGCGCCATGGCAGCCGATGAACGAGTGCAGATCGTCCGTGCGGGCAAGGAGATCGGAGACCTTGTCGAGGAACGCGCCCCACGTCGCAGCCGATTTCGCATCGCTGCTGACGGCCGGCAGGCGCTCCGACTCATCCGCCAGCGCGGCCAGGTCGGCGCGATACGTGTCGAGCACGTGGCTGAACTCGTCCGTCTGCGGGTGGGGATAGAGGACGTCGAGG
>CAZWGW010000771.1:1851-3896 GCA_964633565.1 uncultured Planctomycetaceae bacterium | reverse complement strand
GTTTCGCATCAGGTAGCCGCTCGTGCCTCCCCGCAGACGACCAACCGCCGGCGCTCCGGTCTCCGAGTTCTCTCCACAGAACCCTGCGACGCATCTGGAGCCGTTCCTGCGCTACTTGCGCGCCGAGTGCGGCATGTCGACGAACACCGTGCAGGCCTACGGGACCGACCTGCGTCAGTTCCTGGAATGGCTCGTGGAGCGGCGCGTCGGGCGGCTGGCCGACATCGACCTCAACCTCCTCTCCGCGTGGCTGGAGCATCTCCGCGCCCGCGACCTTGCGGCGACAACGGTCGCCCGGCGGCTGGTGGCGCTCAAGATGTTCTTCCGTTACCTCGTGCTCGACGGCGTGCTGGCCGAGAGCACGGTCGAACTGCTCAGTTCGCCGAAGTTGTGGCAGTACCTGCCAACGGTCCTCAGCCCGGAGACGGTGGACCGGCTGCTGGCCGCGCCGCTGGCATCCGATCTTTACCCGCTGCGCGACCGGGCGCTGCTCGCCGTGCTGTACGCGACGGGTTGCCGGGCGTCCGAGGTGGCGGGGCTGCGGTTGGCGGACATGCGGCTCGCGGAGAACTTCTGCCGCTGCCTCGGGAAGGGGAACAAGGAGCGGATCGTGTCGCTGAACCCGGTCGCCGTCGCGGCGCTCGAAGCCTACCTCAAGCACGAGCGGCCGCGGCTCGTCGGATCGCGCGACTGCGACACGCTGTTCGTCACGCGCAGCGGCCGGGTGTTTACGCGGATCGTGGTCTGGCAAGTCGTCAAGAAGTACGCCGCGCGGATCGGCGTGAGCAAAAACGTCAGCCCGCACACGCTGCGGCACAGTTTCGCGACGCACATGCTGGCGGGCGGGGCGGAGATCCGCGCGCTGCAGGAGATCCTGGGCCACGCCAGCATCCGCACGACGCAGATCTACACGCAGGTGGAGCACAGCCGGCTGAAGGCGATCCACGCGCAGTGCCATCCGCGCGGATAGTCGATTGACAGCCGACCGGGCTGTCAGCAATGCTTCCCCGCCTCGCGGTTTTGATGTTACGCATTTGGCGTGAGGCGACTGCCATCATAACCCGAAGCGTAAGCGAGGGGCTGAGTTGCGTCGACGCCCAACTTCTCTCGCTGGCGCTTCGGGCGACAAGGATTTCCCGACGAAAAAGACTGCGTCCCCTTTGTTTCCCCAGGCACTCAACGGTCCCACACGCAGGTGCCCCGAAACACCTGCCAGACCCATGCTCTAGTATCTCGTCTCCCTATAGCGCTCCTCCCCCGAGGCCGCCGGCACAGAGTTGCGCAGCCGCAACAATCGATGCGTTCGCCGCATATCGCTTGCTGCACGTATCTCCGTCTCCACTCCCCACAACCCAGCCCACTTGTAAAACACCATCTCACAATAGTGTCCGTCGACCAACCAGTACACAGGTGCATACATCTGTCCAAATTCGCCTGCAGTCCGTTTACTAGCCGAGAGCTCTTTCCTCTTTCCGAAACCACACTGCCGGCGCATAAGTAGCAATATATCCCACCGACAACACCGCGCCAGTTGCCAGTGCCGCCAAGAGGCGCCATTCCCATTTCCATCGCGACGACCACATTCATTCCTCCTTTCCGGCTGCTACGTTATCTTAAGCATTAGTCAGTCGGTGGGTTGCCAATGCCGGCCCAATCACATTTCCCCGACGTCGGTAGTGTCCCCGTAACGGGGGTCTGGTGAGTGGGGTCAACTGCCAAGGAATCGATCAAGTTCACGATAAGCCGTGGCCATCCTGATCTCTTTTCCGACACCGCAGCATTCTGCCCATCGGTAGTCGGGTCTCTGAGGGGCGTGTTGTCGATGAGCCACTCCACGGGACTGTACGCCAGCATGTGAAATGATCGCGTCATTCGCACCGCGATCGGATAGCTCGCGACGTACAGCACGGGAAATAGCAGAAGCGAGGCGCACCACGCCAGGTTGACCAGCACCGGCTTGCGGGGCGCGGTTGTGGTCACGTATTGCATTGGTCGGTCAGCCAAAGGTCATTTCCACTCAAGGTATCGGCCGTGTGATTGTTCGA
>CAZWGW010000771.1:710-1841 GCA_964633565.1 uncultured Planctomycetaceae bacterium | reverse complement strand
AGCCGATTCGCTTTGTCAAGGTGTCGCTGCAATTCAGCCCATGCCACTTCATCTGATGACCCGCAACATTTTGACCACCAGTAAATCGGCCAATCGAGCGGCGTCTCGTCGATCAGGTACTGCACTGGACGGTATGCCAGTATGTCCGGCTCATCGGTGCATCTCGCCGCGAGCGGGTAGCTGACGACGTACACCACGGCCAGCAGCAGGACCAGCGCACCGACCCACGCGAGGTTGACCAGCAGTGGTTTGCGGGGCGATGTGGGCATGGTGTGGCTCGGCCTGAGGACTCGCGCAGACTGCCGGGTGGTTACTCCGTGCTCTCTTCGGATTCCTGATCGGCGGTAGCGTTTCCCATAACGGTGGTCTCAGCGAGGTTCGTGGCCGAGTCGGACCCAGCATGCAAAGTAGAATTCATCCCTGACATCCCAAAAACCAGCACATGCGAATAACGCCAACGAAGCGAGGTCGAGTCGATCAGTACGTCGAGACGCTTGGTTTGGGTTCCCATGTGCATTTCCCTCACATTGCCCCGACCTGTGGCCTTGCCTGACTCGCTCCCACAACAGCCCGCTCTGCAAGTTGCGATATTTGCAATCATGGTACGCGGCACCGGCTCACTTCGGCCCTCCTTCGCGCCACTCCGCCGCTTCCGTCACCATCGCCCGAACCGAACTGGTCTCTCGACACGACGGTTGCTCAACTCAAATCCGACTGTTCAAAGGACGATCTGTCGCCGACCGAGTTTTTTGACCATACGCCGTGCGCCCGCTGAACCTTCTTGCTCGTCACGTGCGTTACATCGACAAAACAAATGTCATGCACCAACATCCACTTCCACCGCCCGCTGTTGCAGTCGATATCCACGCCGACTCGCCATTACGTCTGACAAGCCGGACAATTGCTCTTTCCACTCCTCCGGGATGTGCGCCCCGGTCTCGAGAAAGTACGCATCGTCCAGCAGTTCGGCAAGATATCCGGAAAAGAACGTGTTGTCGTAATTCGCAACATCAGGGACTAACGAAAAACCAACGGCACTGAGTCCAATACTGATGACCCGCGCATCTGTTGTTTCGATTCTCAAGACTGCCAGAGAAACGCCCGACCCGACACCACCATGCACCCGCGACG
>CAZWGW010000771.1:0-691 GCA_964633565.1 uncultured Planctomycetaceae bacterium | reverse complement strand
AGCGGGTTCCACACCGGATCGAATGCCTCGGCAAGGTGGCTGAGCATCGTCGGATCGGTAATTGCTACGCGGATTTCTCGCTCAGGGCTCTGCTGTGGGATGGCACGGCGCAAGACCATTTGTTCCCGAAACGTAGAGAACGCACCCGGCTTCACTGTCAGCGTGGCGGACGACACTAGGGAATCGTGACCCTGCGTCAATTCCGGCCACACGAATTCCCTGCGGCGCTGCCGTGACCTTTGCGGACGTGTCTCGTTCTCGTCGGCTGCTGATGTCACCGCCTGAGAGCCAGACCCTTCGATCGCAGCGACCGGGGCATCCGCGGACCTTGATGTCACTGTGCCCTGCTGACTCATCGACGACACACCCAATACAAATACAAGCATGAAACCGCATGCCAGTCGGATCATCGAACGTGAAGCCGTCATCGATCGACTCCCAGAGTGAATATTTGCAGCTACTGTGTTCCTTCAGATCGCACCCACGCGGTCGTCCGCCCTGCGGTGCCGCTGCGCATGGGCCTGCTCTCCATCCCCTGATTGTACCCTCTCTCCGGCCTCGCCAGAATCCCGTTCAGTGATTGACCACGGAGCCCACTGAGAACACGGAGACGGAGATTCCTGCCGTCCAATCCCCAATCCAATATCCAAAATCGCGCCACCCCATTTTCCTGTCCACGATTTTCCTGTCT
>CAZWGW010000770.1:0-3896 GCA_964633565.1 uncultured Planctomycetaceae bacterium | reverse complement strand
GACGTGGCAGGCATTGTGCCGAAGTCGGACCGGATATCGGGTTTTTCGCGCTGCCCCGCCGCAACCAGCATCGGATTGGCGGGTTGCGCCCGATAGAGACCCGGCCGTGAAATCGCCAATTGAGGTCGCGCGTCGTGGCACAGGCAAATCTTGCCGATTCGCCGTTGAATATGATAGAATAGACCATCATATATAAATTTTATTCTATCATATTTGAAAGCTTTGGCATTGTGATCGAATCCCGTGACGTGCTGCTCTCCGTCTGGCGCGAAGCGTGCCGGCACATCGAAATCGCCGAGTCGGCCGCCAACATCGCCGACCTGCTGGTCGCGAATCTGCCGGTCGAACAGCTCAGCGTGCAGCGAGTCGACGAGGAGCGTTCCCTGATCGAAACGGTCGCCCTGGGACCGGCCGGCCAGGGGGAGGGCATCGTTCCCCGGAAGTTCGACTGCACCACCTCGCAGC
Organism: uncultured Planctomycetaceae bacterium; assembly: GCA_964633565.1. Taxonomy (GTDB): domain Bacteria; phylum Planctomycetota; class Planctomycetia; order Planctomycetales; family Planctomycetaceae; genus CAZWGW01. The sequence goes on along the minus strand of CAZWGW010000770.1, from coordinate 3,431 downwards.
TCAAACGCACCTTCACCTGGTGCCGGCGCGGCGAGGTCGGCCTGCAGCGCACGGGGGGGCCGCGCGTCCGGGACATCATTTTTGCCGCCGCGCTCCCGCTCGACCGGGACGTGCTGATCGGCCCGCTCTGCAGCGAACACGACACCTGCGGCGTCCTGCTGTTGGCGACGCGACCCGGGCAACGGTTCAACCAGCTCCATCAGAAGATCATGCGGCAACTTTGCGAGCCGTTCGCCGCGGCGCTGGAAAACGATCACCGGCTGCGCGAACTCACCTTCCTGCGCGAAGCCGCGGAGGCCGAGAAGCAGTCTCTGCTGCGGCGCATGGGGCGCGAAGGGTCATCGGAGACGATTGTCGGCGTGGACGGCGGACTGAAGCCGGTCATGGAGCGGGTCAAAATGGTCGGCCGCTCGGACGTGCCGGTGCTGATCCTCGGCGAGACCGGCTCCGGCAAGGAGGTCATCGCCCGCGCGATCCACAACCGCTCGCCTCGCGCGGCGGGGCCGTTCCTGCGCGTCAACTGCGGCGCGATCCCGCCGGAGCTGATCGACTCGGAACTGTTCGGCCACGAGAAGGGGAGTTTCACCGGGGCGACGGCGACGCGGCGCGGCTGGTTCGAGCGGGCCCACGAGGGGACGCTGTTCCTCGACGAGATCGGCGAGCTGCCGGCGGCGGCCCAGGTGCGGCTGCTGCGCATCCTGCAGGACGGCGCGTTTGAGCGCGTCGGGGGCGAGGAAAGCGTCAAGGTCGACGTGCGGATCGTCGCCGCCACGCATCGGGACCTGGCGGCGATGGTGCAGAGCGGGCGGTTTCGCGAGGACCTGTGGTACCGCATCGCCGTCTTCCCGATCGTACTGCCGCCACTGCGTGAGCATCGGGAAGACGTCCCCGCGCTGGCAGAGCACTTCGCGCGTCGGGCCGCGATCCGCTTTGGACTCACGCCTCAACTCCCCTCGCGTGAAGACCTCGCCCGGCTGACGGCCTATCCCTGGCCCGGTAACGTCCGCGAACTGGCGGCGGTCATGGACCGGGCGGCAATCCTGGGAGAAGGGGAACGTCTGGAGGTGGCCAAGGCGCTGGGTGTCGACGGACGGAGCGCCACGCCGCCGGCCCCTGTATCTGGCGTCTCCCGCACGGAGGCAACGTTGGAGCGCATTCTGACAATCGACGAGGCGATGCGGAGGCACATCGAAACGGCGCTCATTGCCACCCACGGCCGGGTGGAGGGCCCCTTTGGCGCTGCACGCCTCCTCAAGATCAATCCGCACACGCTGCGCGGGCGGATGCGGAAGCTCAATGTGGATTGGAGAGGATTCCGGCTGCTGACCGGAAATTCTCCGGCAGATCGTGAAAAGACAACTTAGTCCACCGGTCGCAGTCTTCCGCGTCCACTGCGAACCGCGAAAACCTCATGAATCTCTTGCAGCCCGCATGGTTTTACACCAGCAGCGGGTGTAGAATCCACGTAACTCTGGAACGGACTGCCGCTTGCGTGTGTGACGATGAACGAATCGCAGCATCGGCGCACGCCGACTGGAGACGCAGCAACCGATGCGGGAGCAAGGCCGATGAGCGCTCGTGACCGGTGGATCAGGCGGCACCTCAAGCGCTTGCATTTCGGCCAGTTCCTGCAACGGGCGGCCGAATGGGTGGGCGGGTTCCTGCTCGTGTTCGGGTCGCTGGTGCTGCTGGTCAAGCTCCTTGCGCCGTCATTGTGGCCGGAAGTGTTGTGGCTGGCGCTCGGGGCGGCGCCGGCGACGGCGGGTGCGTGGTGGCTCTCGCAGAAGGGTCGGTTCACGCGGGGGGAGTCGATTGCACTGCTGGACCGGTCGCTGGAGGCAGGGGGGCTGCTGATGACGCTGAGCGAGGCGCCGGACGCCGAATGGGAGACGCGCCTCCCGCAGGTGGAACGGCTGTGGCGATTGAGTCTGCCGCGCATCCGCCCCAGGCGGTTCTCGTATTACGTCGGCCTGCCGCTGCTGTTTGCCGTCGCGGTCTGCTTTGTGCCGCAGCGGAAGTTGCCGGCGACGACGGTCGAGCCGCGGACGGTTGCCCAGCAGGCGGCCGAGCAACTGGAGCAGATGCTGCGGCTGGTCGAAGAGGCGGAAGTGCTGGACGAAGAAGAGAAGCAGCGACTGCACGAGGAGATCACGAAACTCGCGGAGGAAACGCACGACTCACCGCTGACTCACGAGAAGTGGGAGACGGTCGACGCCCTGGAGCAGAAACTGCGGCTGAAGTTGGACGAGGCGACGGCGCAGGCCGACAAGGCGGCGGATGCCGCGGCCCTGCTGGCGCTGGCAGCCGCGGGGGAACTGGAAAACATCTCCTCCGAGCGGCTGGAATCGCTGGAGAAAGAGGTCCTGGAAACGCTGCAGAAAATGCAGCAGTCCGGGAGCCTGAAGGGAGCGCCGCGGGAACTGCTGGAGCAGTTGGAGAAGTTGTCGAAGAACGGCAAGCCGTTTCAGCAACTGCCCGAGGATGCCGGTGCGAGGAAGGAGTTTCTGGACCAGTTGCGAAAGTTTCTGGACGAACAGCAGAAGAAGCTGGCGGAGGCCCGCGAGCAGATGCACGGAGACGGGCACTGTGAACAGTGCGGTGCCGAATGTGAGGGGGACTTATGTGCCCAGTGCCAGCGCAACGGCGACGGGCAACCGGGACGGGGGGGGATCAACCGGGGTCGTGGCGATGCGGCGATGTCGTGGGGGGACGAATCGGACGAGCAGGGGGTGAAGTTCCTGGAGACGGTGCTGCCGCCGGGGTCCCAGGAAGACCCGAAAGAAGAAGTGCGGGGGGTCTCGCAGGCGCCGCCGGAGACGGAACCGGCTGCGACCGCGCCGCGCGGCGCGGCCCGCGAGGTCGACGCGGCGTCGGGGCGGGAAACCTGGGACCGCCGGCTGAGGCCGCGGCACCGGGAGGTGGTCCGGCAGTATTTTGATACCAATCCCCGATGAGCACGACCACCGCAGTAGGACGGCTGCTGACACCGGATCAGGTGACGGAGGCGCAAGGGCTGATCCAGCGACTGCTGGTGAGTCTTGAGACGGCCATCTTCGGACAGCGGGACCTGCTCGAGTTGGCGGTGGTCTGCATCCTCGGGCGGGGACACCTCCTGCTCGAAGGCTTGCCGGGGCTGGGGAAGACGGAGCTGGTCAAATCGCTGTCGGCGCTCCTGGGACTGGAGTTTCGGCGGGTGCAGTTCACGCCCGATCTGCTGCCGGGCGATATCGTCGGGTCGCCGATCCTGCAGGAGGTCAACGGATCGCGGAGCCTGGTGTTCCACAAGGGGCCGATCTTCACCAACCTGCTGCTGGCCGACGAGATCAACCGCGCGACGCCCAAGACCCAGTCGGCGCTGCTCGAGGCCATGCAGGAGCGGCGCGTGACGGTGCTGGGCGAGACGCACGAGTTGCCGTCGCCGTTTTTCGTAC
>CAZWGW010000769.1:0-3913 GCA_964633565.1 uncultured Planctomycetaceae bacterium | reverse complement strand
GAAACACGGCCCATTGCACCCCCGTCGTCGATTGCTCCCTGATCTCGAAAATGTGCGGGAACCACCACGCAATTGGCGCCGCAGCCAGGAGGACGGCGACGGCCAGAGTGCTGTAAAGCAAGGTCGACGTCGCAAACAATCGGCTCGTCGACTCCCGATCCCCCTTCGCTTCGAACTCCGCAATGTACTTCGTGCACGCCGCCTGCATTCCGACGTCGGCGAGACCGTAGTAGCTCCCCACCGACATCACGATCGCCCACAGCCCGTAAGCCTCGTTGCCCAGCGCACTGAGGATAATGGGCGTGGCGACGAACGTGATGACGAACGAGCAGCCGCGCCCCATCCAGTTGAACAGCACGCCACGGATGGCGAGCGTCTTCGTCGAGTGCCGGCGTTTTTTCTTCTCGCTCAAGCGGCGGGGATTTTTGTTGGGGAGTCAGCCGTCAGCAGTAGCTGAGTGCCGTCCGCAGATCGCTGGGAGTTCTGGCAGAGCACGTCGCAAACCGGCCCGAACCGGAACTCGCGCATCAGCCGCGTGAGCCGCGCCCGCACAAACCGCCGGTTCAGTCCCTGCGTCAACCGGGTCTTGACCGGTACTGGAAACCTGATCTCGCGCAGTTCCACCGCATCCAGTTCGTACGGGTGCAGATACACAATCGCCGGTTGCTGTTCGTTTTCCAGCAGCCGCACGGCTGCTCGCGTCACGCGGTATGGATACAACCTGAAGTAACCGCCCCCCGCCACCGGCCAGCGCCGACTACACCAATCGACCGTCGACATTGGGACTTCAATCAGGCCGTTGTCCAGGCGATGAATGCGACGCGGTGCACTGGCAATCCCGTACCGTCGCAGTTTCATCGGGAAGATGCTCGAATCATACTCCAACCCGTGGGCCGCCAGAATTTCGAGCGCCCAGAGCGAACGCTCCGTGATCGAGAAATCTGGTGCCCGATACCCGCGGACCCGCTCCCCGCTGATGTCTTCCAGCAGGCCAACCGAGCGGATCAGTTCGTCCTCGAAAGCATCAGGCCCGATGTCGAACACCGCCTTGTGCGACCAGCCGTGGCTTCCGACCTCGTGTCCCTCGGCCGCGATGTCAGCCACGAGCCGGGGAAACTTCTCTGCCAGCAGCCCCAATACGAAAAACGTCCCTTTGACGCCCGCCTCCCGCAGCACGTCGAGCAGCAGGTGCGTGTTGCGCACCGCCCGCTCCGTGATGGGGAGGGAGTGGTCGAGCGTGGACTGCGGCCAGTCCTCGACGTCGACCGTCAGGGCGTGCGTGAGTGCCGGCGAGGACTGCGTCATTTCGTCGCCGAAACTCTCGCGTCCGCAGTGGGCCGGGCATACTTCGGCAGCGCCCGCAGAAACGCCTGCATGAACTCCAGCGCGACCGGGTCGGTCTCAACCGCCGCCTCGTCCGCCGGGATGTCGATCGGCGTCGTCAGATACAGCTTGTACAGCAGCGGCCGGCCGGCGTATTCCCGGCGGGCGTCATCTGCGGCGTGCCACGATTTCGTATCCGTGCTCCAGGCCCAATAGGTCCGCTGCCATTCGCCCAGCACACCGGGCGCCCGGAAGTCCGCCACGAAGAACTCATGCTCGCGGCCGTCGACTGTGATCTTCGACTTCAGTGGCGTCTCGCGCATTTGCATTCCCGACTGCACAAAGCACACGGTGGGCGGGTGCAGCGAGATCGGCCCGGGCCGGCCGCAGACGGCCATGACCTGCACGTTGCGTTTGGTTTCCGGGTCGATGTACACGCGTTTGAGCATCCCCTCGGCGCCGGCGGCTTCGAATGTCCGCTCAGTCACCTCCAGCTCTTTTGAAGTCCAGCCATGGACTTCAACTGGGACCAGGTTGACGCGTTCGGCGGTCTGCTTGATTTCCGCGGGCACGCCCCAGCGGTCGGAGAGTCGCCCGTGGGCAATCCCCAGGCCGACGAGCAGCGCGAGGGCGGCCACGATTTTCAGTATGGATTGCATCACGCGGACCCCTGCTCAACAACTTCCGTCGTCAGTTCGCCGTTGCCGCCATTGAGCGAAGGATGGTGGCCGTATCCGTATCCGTTATAGCGATAGTGATAATGGTAACGGGCGCCGTAGACACCTTCATCGAGGCCGATCGCGACCGCACCGAGCAAAGGAGCGCCGAGCATCGCCAGCCGCTGCACGGCGGTCTGGACTTTGGACATGCGGCTGACGTCTCGGCGGATGGACATCAGGATGCCGTCGACATGTTGGGCGAACATGAGCCCATCGGTGACCGGCAGGATGGGGGACGTATCGACAATCACAAAATCGAAATCCTTGCTGACCGCGTCGATCAATTCGCTGAGGTTCTCCTGCGCCAGGTTCCGCAGCACATCCGAATTGACGTGACCAGCCGGAAGAACGAACAGTCCTGGGACCGCCGTCTCCTGGATCGCTTCGTCCGGGCTTGAGATCCCACACAGCAGTTCGCAGAACCCCACCTCGTTTTCCAGTCCGAATACCCAGTTGACACTCGGCCGGCGAATGTCGCAGTCCATCAGCAGCACCCGACGTCCGGCCCGCGCGAGGCTCGTCGCGAGGTGGCAGGAGACCGAGGTCTTCCCCTCACCTCCCGTGGCGCTGGCAATCATCACGGTCTTGAGGCGGCCCGTCTTGGCCATGCGCAACAGCATCGTGCGGGCCGAGTCGATCGACTCCGTAAGGACGCTGTGCCAATAGGCTGCCTTCGCCTTGCGCTCGCCGTTGTTGGTTGCCTTCATTGCGAACCGCGGCATCGACGGCACGCTGCCGATGAGCTGCAGGTGGAGTTCCTGCTCGACGTCTGTGACGCGGCTGATACGGCGGGTGAGCATCTCCAGCCAGACGATGGCGCCCCCGATCAGCCCAAAGATGCCGAAGCCGGCAACGCCAGCCATCTTCATCCGTTTGCCCTCGTCCGGGAGCCGAGGCGTTGCGGCGGGAACAATCTCGACCGGCGGCTTCCCGTAGGCAAGCTCGATTTGAGTCTTATCGATCTGATCATCATAAAACGTGACACGGGCCTTGAGTTCAGCGACCAACTCGGCGATTGCCGCCCGCTCGATCGAATTGTTGGCGATGTGAGTCCCTTTAACCTCAATCTCCTCGAGTTTCTTCAGATAGATTTCCTCATTCCTTTTATACTCGGCAATCCGCCTCTCAAGCTCGACCGGATCGGTGATGCCGGATCCAGTCCCCTGCAAAAGCCGCGCCCGAATGGAGGGCAGTGCGGCGTTTCGATACTCATCGAGCTGTGTGTTTAGCTCGTCCAGTTCCTTCTGCGCTTGCTCAAATGTCTTGGCAGCGTTCGGGATTGCAAGACTGAGTCTATCCTTGAGAGCGTCAACGAACGATCGCTTCCCGTGGGCAGCATGGAGCAACGACCGGAACTTCGGATCTTCCTCGGCGAGAACAGAGTCTACAAGTCCCGTGGGGACATCGATCGCCTTATCCCCCACTGCAGGGGGCACCGAGGCTGCATCCTTCAGCACAGCCAGATCAACCTCGCATTGGATGCGCTGCACGCTGATCTTGCTCCATTGATCCTGAATCTGAAGGTAAAGATTCTGTTGTGCGAGCAAGCTCTGGTCCCGCTGCGTCTCGTTCGACGCGCCGACCTCCTTGTCGAGCGCTTGGAGTTCTTTCTTCTTCCGCTCCAGCTCCTCCTTGTCGTCCTGCGAGATTTTCGCCAGGTTGGACAGCCGTTCCTGCCTTTCGAGGAAGCTCTTGTCAATCTCCTCGGCTTTCAGTGCTTCGACGACGGCGTTAACGATGGCAGGCAAGTCCTGTTTGTGTGGCCCCGTTAATGACACACGAAATGACTGTTTTCCGCGCGATGTAATTTCCAGTTGCTGCTCAATCCAAAGGTCGCGCTGTTCTTCCTCGCATTGCTGCCGCAGTTCGTC
>CAZWGW010000768.1:0-3914 GCA_964633565.1 uncultured Planctomycetaceae bacterium | reverse complement strand
TGCACGGGCACTGGAAATTCGCCAAGCAGGACCCGGTTGTTCAGTCGCGCTGTATCGGCGCGGCCAAGCTTGGCTTCTTCGTCCTCGCCGTTGACGCGTTCGGCGCGGGGGAGCGGGGGTTGGGCAAACAACTCGGCGAGTACCACGGCGAAATGGTCGGTGCGACGCTGTTCCCCATCGGCCGGCCGCTCTCGGGCCTCCAGGTTTACGAGAACATGCGGGCCGTCGACTACCTGCAGTCGCGGCCGGAGGTCGACCGCGACAAGATCGGTATCACCGGCGCGAGCGGCGGCGGCAACCAGACGATGTATGCCGGCGCGTTCGACGAGCGGTTCGGGTCCGTCGTGCCGTGCTGCTCCGTCGGCACGTATGATTCGTATCTCACCACCGCCTGCTGCATGTGCGAAGTGGTCCCCGGCGCGCTGCGGGCCACCGAGGAGTGGGGCGTGCTCGGCCTCGTCGCGCCGCGCGGCCTGATGATCATCAGCGCGACGAAAGACGCCTTCCAGTTCTCCGTCGGCGAAGCGCAGAAGTCGCTCGCGCTCGCCGAGCCGGTGTTTGCCGTGCAGGGAGACGCCGCGAAGCTCCGGCACACGATTTTCGACTGGCGCCACGACTACAGCCAGGCGATGCGCGAGGCGATGTACGGCTGGATGACGCTGCAACTCAAAGGGCAGGGGGACGGCTCCCCCATCCCCGAGCCGCCGCTCGACGTCCAGGACTCCGAACGCATCCGCTGCTTCCCCAATGACACGCGTCCCGACGACTGGCTGACGCTGCCGCAGTTCGCCGCGCGCGAGGGTCGCAAGCTGGTCGATGCATGGGCCATGCCATCCGACGCGACCGAATGGTCGAACCGCGCTGAACAACTCCGCGCGACGCTGATCGAGCGGACGTTCGGAGGATTTCCGGCAGAAGCCCGCCTCGAAGTCGGCAGCACTCCGGCCCCGGGAAAGCGCGCGTCCGCCTGCTTTTTCGAGGTCGAGCCGGGACTGGAATTGTCCGCGCTCGTGGAGAACGGCCGAGGTCTGAGCCCACCGATCGCGGTTCTGCTCGATCTCGACGGAGCGGAAGCGGCTCGCTCCAGTCCGTTGGCAGCCGAACTGCGCGACAAGGAATGGACCGTTGTCACCATGGATCTGCGCGCGACCGGGCGTCTGGCCCGCTCCAACGACGCGATCGGCCGCGCGCCCGATCACAACACGGCCCAGTGGGCGATGTGGATCGGCCGGCCGCTGCTGGGGCAGTGGACATACGATGTGCTGCGGCTGCTTGAAGCGCTGCAGTCGGCATTGGGTCGGGGACCCGCCAAAGTCACATTGATCGGCAAGGGTCCGGCGGGACTGGTCGCCCTGTGCGCCGCGGCGCTCGATCGCAAGCAGCGCATTGCGCAGGTGGCCGCCATCGACACGCTCGCCGGTTACATCACTGACGTCCCGTACGAAGGTCAGCGTGTCGGCATCCTCGCCCCCGGCATCGTCAGGGACGTCGGCGACGTCCCGCATCTCGCCGCGCTGGCATTGCCGCGACGCGTGGTGATTGCCGGTGGAGTGAGCGGGGGTGGGCAGGCGCTGAAGGAGGAGCAGTTGTCGAAGTCCTACGAAATCACCCGCAAGCTGGCGACAATGACGAACCAGCCCGAAGCCTTCGTGATTCGCGCGAACAGCGAGAACATCGCCTCCGACCTGTCCCTCGCAGCGGCCGCCGCCAGTCCACCCGCTCCCGGAGCCGACTTCAACCCGGGCCTGGGCCCATTTGCTGTCACCCGACGCGCGCTCGCTCCGTGGGCCGTGAACCAGCACCCCTCCGACGTTCCCAAACGCCACGTGCAGGAAATTGCCGCGCGCGAAGCGACGTACGTCGTCACTCAGGGGGGGACGATGGACGGGGAGAACTGCCGCTCTCCCCAGGGGGTCTGGCAGCCGTTCGCGCAGACGTGGGAATCCAACCGCTCCGTTCGCATTGAAAACGTCGGGACGACCGACGTCGTCAATCCATGGCTCTCCAACGGCCGCAACGACTTCCGCAGTCTGGCAGAGATCGTCGCCCGCGTCGTCGAACCGGGCATGACCGACCGCGAGATCGCGATGGCCCTGTGGTGGCAGGAGGTCCAGCACCGCTTCCATTACGAAGGGGACAACCAGGAACTGCTCAGCCCCGTCAAGGTGTTCAACGTCTACGGCCACAACACCTGCGGCAATGACTCGATCTGCCTTGCCGGCCAGTGGAAGCAGGCCGGCCTCAAGGTCGCTCCGGCCCGCGTCGTGGGGCATTGCGTCACGCAGGTCTTCTATGACGGCGGCTGGCACCTGTTCGACGGCGACATGCACTCGATGTACCTGCGGCGCGACAACGAGACCGTCGCCGGCGAGCAGGACATCGTGCGGGACCACGACCTCGTCCGCCGCACGCATACGCAGGGCATCCTCGAACCGCAGCGACGGGCCGGGGACGAGTGGGCGTCGTCCGTTTATGTCTTCGAAGCCGACGTGACGGGCGACCGCAATGCCGACGCTGCGCCGGACATGAACATGACGCTCCGTCCGGGCGAAGCGCTCGTGTGGCGCTGGGGCCACGTTGACCCTGTCAAATACCACGGCAATTCGCCGCCGCGGTTCCCGGACCGCATTTGTAACGGGCTGTGGGAATACCGGCCGGACTTCTCGGGAGATGTGTGGCGGCAGGGGGCAACCACGGTTGAGAGGATCCAGTCGGGCGCCGACGGCCTCTCCGCGGAACCAGGTCAGACCGGCACGATCATCTGGAAGATGCACAGCCCTTACGTCTTCGTCGGCGGCAAGCTCGACGTCGACCTGGTCGGCAGTGCGCTGTTTGCCGTTTCGTGGGATGGCCAGACGTGGGACATCACCGGCCCGAATCTCGATGACAAGTTCCCGCCACGGGGACCCGCCCGTTACGAATTTTATCTGCGTTGCCAGTTGACCGGCGCGGCCCGGCTGCGGCGGCTGGCGATCATCAACGATCTGCAGATGGCGCCGCTCACGCTCCCCGGCATGGCGGTCGGGCCGAACACGTTCGTCTACACCGATCATTCGGCCGCCGACAGCCAGGTGCGGCTCACACACGAGTGGGTCGAGCGCTCCGCCTCCCGTCCGCCCGCTGCCCCGCCACAGCCGGTCTATCCACCGGACGGCGGCGAGGCGGAGGGGACTGACTTCGCCTTCGAGTGGCAACCGCCCGCGGATCGGGACGGCGATGCGATCGCCGACTACCACTTCGAGCTCTCGCAGTACAGCGACATGCGGTATCCGCTGTCGATGAGTTTCGCGCGGCTCATCTCGCGCACGCTTGATGCCGGCCAGCCCCGGTTTACGCTGACTCCTGCAGGGCAGTTGAACCCGGACCAGATGTATTACTGGCACGTGCGCGCCCAGGACGGGCAGGGGGTGTGGGGACCGTGGAGCGACACCTGGAGTTTCACGCCGCGGGGTCCCGGCGTCCCGCTTGCGGTGACACTCGATTTCGACGGCACGCGGGGCGTGCTCCGCTGGCAGCCCAATCCCCGCGGCCGCGCGCCGGCCGCGTACCGCGTGTACGGCAGCGACGAGAAGGGCTTTTCGATCAGCGACGAGCCGTATCCGGTCTCGATCGGGATCTCGAAAGACCTGCCGGAATCGTTCCCCGCCAACTTTGTTGCCGAAGTCGGCGCAACGGAACTGCCGGTCGTCGGTGTGGGCCTGAAGGGGGTGAACAAGGCGTTCTACCGTGTGGTGGCCGTCGACGCGGCCGGCCGTCGGAGCGGCCCCTCCGACTACGCCGCCGCCCCAAGGCCGTTCATCTTCAGCCAGCCCCCCACGACAGCCACGATCGGCAAGGAATTCGAGTACAGCGTCGCTACGATGCGATCACTGGGGGACTTGCGGATGCGGATGCTCGGCGGCAGTGAGACGACG
>CAZWGW010000767.1:0-3924 GCA_964633565.1 uncultured Planctomycetaceae bacterium | reverse complement strand
TCGGTGACGACGGCGTCGCGGACGGTGACGAGGCCCGTGATCATGCCGATCACGAGGATCGTGGCAATCAGGACCAGTTCCGTCGAAACGACGAAGCCGGCCTCGTCGCGCCACAGGCGCAGGGCAAACTGCTTCATGGTGAAACTCCGAATTTGTGTGGTTGCGAAATGTTTGAGATGTCATGCCGTCCGCTGCAGACGGAGCGGGAACTCGCGCACGTCGACTTGCGCGTTGCGTTCCGGCAGCACTCTGCGTGCCGAATCACAACGCGGCCGGAAAAACCCTGCGTCGGCGCGCATCGCATCCCCCGCGCGCATCCGCGCAGATACACGGTTAGCGCCTCGTCGAGAGAAGGAGCAGGCAACCGCGGCGATTGAAGGGGCGCAGCAGAAAACCCCTCGTCGTTGTGCCAGTGCACCGCGACGAGGGGCCTGTATGAAAGCCTCAGTGCCAGAATCTGGCACGTCATCCGCGAGATCAGTTCTCGTCGCCGCCGATATCGGCGTCGTCGATGCACAGGTCGACGCACTGGGCGCCGTCGGCCGGGTCCTGATCGTTCTCCTGCGCCGGAAGCTCGCAGAAGTCGCTGTTGTCCGTGAACTCGGTGCCGGCCGTCTCGGCGCAGTGGGCCGTGATCGCGCCGTAGGAGTAGCTCTGATCAACTTCGGAAATCGCGTCGGCAACGTCGGCCAGTTCGGTGACGACGGCGTCGCGGACGGTGACGAGGCCCGTGATCATGCCGATCACGAGGATCGTGGCAATCAGGACCAGTTCCGTCGAAACGACGAAGCCGGCCTCGTCGCGCCACAGGCGCAGGGCAAACTGCTTCATTGAAGTAACTCCGTGTGTGTGGTGATGGTGTAACGTGTGACAGAGTGTGGGGTGTCCGCTGCAGACGGACCGTCCACGCGCACGTCGACGTATGCGGAGGAAATGCCATGCAGACGCCGTGCCAAAGCACGAAACCCTTGAAAATCCCCTGATTTCCCGCGACTTTCGCACCGTAGCGCATACCCGGATTGACACAGTTAGCGCTCGACGTGTCATGACAAATGACGGCCGCCAACAGAAAACCCCTGGCCACCGGACCTCCGGTGGCAGGGGCTGTCATGTGGCGTCCAGAAACTCCCCGACGGATTACGGAATCGTCTGCCCGCCCTGGTTCTCATTGCCGCCGCCGTCGGCGTCGTCAATGCACAGATCGACGCACTGCGCGCCGTCCGCCGGGTCCTGGTCGTTCTCCTGCGCAGCCACTTCACAGAAGTCGCTGTTGTCGGTGAACTCCGTGCCGGCGGTTTCGGCGCAATGGGCCGTGATGGCGCCGTAAGAATAGCTCTGGTCGACTTCCGAAATCGCATCGGCCACGTCGGCCAGCTCGGTCACAACCGCATCGCGGACTGTGACCAGCCCCGTGATCATCCCGATCACGAGGATCGTGGCGATCAGCACCAGTTCCGTCGAGACGACGAAACCGGCCTCGTCGCGCCACAACCGCAGCGCAAACTGCTTCATGGTGAGACTCCCATTGTGTGGTTTTGATGTGCTCGAATACGCTGCCTGCCGCTGCAGGCGGACTGCCATCTGCACTTGTCGACGCGCAGACACAACATGCCGGCAAAATGCGTACCGGGCGAAGAAGCGGGAGATCCGACCGTCGTCGAGCCCGCCATCGCGACACAAGCGCACAGGGCGCGCCAGCGGAAGGATACACCGGCGGTCGGATCAGGGGACGGGGAGTCCTCGACTCGCAGGAACGGCGCTATTGCTGTGCCAGCTCGGGACGCCAGTGTCCCGGCCGAGGCTCTCGGAGCGGCATGATCCACTGACAGGGACTCCACGAGAACGGAGTCGCGGCCAGATCGATGTTCGGATCGATGAACGGCTGCGGTTTGCGGCCGTTCAGCGAATTGAGCACGTGGACCCGTACTGCGACGGGTCCACGCCCCGCACGGGCGCGCTGCTGCGCCAGGAAATGGCTGTACTGGCGGATCATTTCCGGATTGGTCGACATCGCATCCACCTGCCAGCGGGGCAGCGTCTGGTTGGGATCGTGAAGTTCGCGCGCACCGGTCTGAGGATCGGTGATCCAGAAACGGATCCCCGTCACTTTCTCGGCCAGCCGCATGTGCCACGCGAAGTAGTGCCCCTCCATCGTCCAGGACGAAAACCCCGGGTAGCGGTAATGCCACAGCGGAATCAGACATTGCAGGGCGACGCAGGTGAACAACACCGTCGTCGCCGCACGAGACAGGGGCGAAGCACCCTGGCGCGCCGCATCGCGCACGTCGCGGCTCAACAGACCGGCTGCGGCCGACCACCGGCGTCCACACCGGTGCAGCACGGCGCGCGGCCAGTCCGGATCGAAGAAAATCGTCGTCGCACCGATCAGGAACCAGGGAAAGATCCCGATGTGGAACAATTGTGAATTTGTGAGATGAAACAGCACGTTGACGGCGTAGGCCCAGGGACGAGTCTTTCGCCACATCAACAGCGGCGCGACAAGCAGGTCGAACAGCAGTCCGCCGTACGAAAACAGGTACGCCGCCCGGGCCCCGTCAAGGTGCTTGCCGACCATCGGAACCGCCGTGAATTCCGCGAGCCACAACCGCATCGGCTCCCCCTGCAGCCAGTCGGGCGTGATCTTCGCAATCCCTCCGAATACGAACGGGACGGCAATCTGAAAGCGGATCAGCCACAACATCCACGCGGGCACGGTCCGGCGTCTCAGGTGAGGCTTTGTCAGCGCATCGATCGACCAAGCGCCGTTGGCCGGTATCCAACACAGAATCAGGCACAGCAGGCCGATCAGATAGAAGTGGTTCTGGTAGCGCGCTTTTTCGAGCAGGAACCAGTACGCGAAGCCGAACGTGAACAGGACGATGCTGAGGCGATAGGCGACGCCGAGCATGATCGCCAGCGCCAATACGCCCAGGACCACAAACAGTCCGTACATCCAGTCGTGCGGCAACGGCCGGACCCACTCGAAGCCCCAATACGTGAAGTGCATCGGGGGTTCAAGGTAATATGTCCGGACCCAACCGTACGCCAGGTATCGGCCGACCTCCCACAGTAGAACGGCCCCGAAGACGATCCGGAACACCGCGATCCCCGCGATGTCCACCGGCGCTGCGAGCCGCGTCCGCAGCCCCGCGCGCGAAATGGAGCTGGATTCGTCCGTTGGATGATGCACCTGGGCGACTCCGCGATCGGTTCAATTGCGGACGGATATGCAGATTGCATTCCGCGGAGGCCGGATTTATGGGGGTATTGCGGCGGGCTTGTGCTGCAGATCCCGGCCGAGAATCAGGTGCAGGGCCGGGGTCGTCGCCAGCGTGGTCACCAGCGCCATGATGACCAGCATGGCAAACAGCGTGGGCGAAATGACGCCGAGGTCCAGCCCGATATACAGCACAATCAGTTCCATCAGACCTCGGGTATTCATGAGACTGCCCAGGGCCAGCGACTCCCGCCAGCCGAGCCCCGTAACGCGCGACGCAGCCAGCGTCCCGCCGAATTTTCCCAGCGTCGCGACCAGCACAATCAGTCCGCACATCAGCCAGGCGTCGAGGCCCGACACCAGCCCGATGCGGGTCCGCATCCCTGTGAAGGCAAAAAACGCCGGCAGGAACAGGACGGCGATGATGTTCTGCAGCTTTTCCGGCAGCTCGCGGGCGATAACGCTGTCGTGCGGGATCACCGCCCCCAGCAGAAACGCACCGAAAATCGCGTGAATGCCGATCCACTCGGTTGTCAGCGACGACACCAGCAGCGCGACGAAGACCGACGCCAGCACCCCCTGGTTCAATTCCTGCGCGTGCTTCCAGTGGGCCAGCCGCGACAGCACCGGACGCACCACGACGAACATGAACGCGATGTAACCCACCGCCGCGATCAGCACCCACAGCACATTCGCCACCTGCGCCT
>CAZWGW010000766.1:0-3933 GCA_964633565.1 uncultured Planctomycetaceae bacterium | reverse complement strand
ATCACCGGGTCCGGCTCGACCGCCACAATCCGCCCGTGTCCGTTGCACAGCCTGCCCACGTACAGACTGTAGGCGCCGACGTTGGCGCCGATATCGACGAACGTGAACCCCGGCCGCACGCGCTCGCTCAGGAACCGCCGCTCGGCCGGGTCGAAGAACTGCGGCGTGAACAGCACCCGTTTTTCGCACAGGTTGTCGTGCGGGTGCAGTCGCATCCGGCAGTGGAACACGTCGACGTCCACCGCGTCTCCGACCGACGACCAGACCAGGTCCTTGATGATCGACGCGACGGTCTTTCCCGGCCAGACCCCCGGAATATGCCGCGTGAGCAGCAGGGCCGTGCGCAGCGCCCGCCGCGGCTTCAGCGTCCCGAATTCCGGCTCCGCCGGAGCGATCTGTCCATCCATGGAACGACTCCCGCCTGGTGTGAAGCGACCCGGACGCTTCAAGCGTCCGGGTCGCTGGCGGGCGAAGGCTAGCCGGACGCGGGAAGTCGAACAAGCCCAGTCACCCCTTGATCACACCGATCGGCCGCATCCGCGCCACCTTCTTCGACAGCCCCGCCCCGTGCACCGTCTCGACCACGAGGTCCACGTCCTTGTAGGCGTCCGGCTGCTCTTCGGCCAGGCCCCGCCAGCTTCGCGCCCGCGCCACGACCCCCCGCTGTGCCAGCTCCTTGTCGATCCGGCGACCCTGTGCGTGCTTGACGGCCGCGTGCCGGCTCATTTGCCGCCCTGCCCCGTGGCACGTTGTACCGAACGTCTGTTGCATCGATCCCGGCTGACCGACGAGCACCCAGCTTGCCCGCCCCATGTCTCCGGGGATCATCACCGGCTGTCCGATCTCCCGGTATTCGGCCGGGACCTCCGGATGATGAGGCGGAAACGCCCGCGTCGCCCCCTTGCGATGCACCCACACCCGCTTCTCCGTGTCGCCGACCTGGTGCTGCTCGAACTTGGCGATGTTGTGCGCCACGTCATAGACGAGTTCCATTCCCAGGTCCTGCCACGTGCGGCCGAACACCTGCTCGAACACCTCGCGCGCCAGGCACATCAGGAGCTGCCGGTTGCACCAGGCGTAATTGGCCGCCGCACGCATGGCGCCCAGATAGCGATGCCCTTCGGGGCTGTTGACCGGCGCGCAGGCCAACTGGCGGTCCGGCAGGTAGATGCCGTACTTCTCGGGTACGCCGCGCAGCGCGCGGAGGGCGTCGTCGCAGACCTGGTAGCCGAGGCCCCGCGACCCGGAATGGATCATGACGCAGACCATCCCCGCGTGCAGCCCCATCGTGCGGGCCGCCTCGTCGTCAAACACCTGGTCGACGACCTGCACCTCCATGAAGTGGTTCCCGGATCCCAGCGTGCCGCACTGATCGGCCCCGCGCTCCAGCGCATGCTCGCTCACGAACTCCGGACGCGCGCCATCCAGGCAACCCCGGGCCTCCGTGTGTTCAATGTCCCGTTCCGTCGCCAGGTCCCGCTCCTTGAGAAAACCGACTCCTTCCGCCATGAGCTGCCGCAGTTCCTTGGCCTTGAAGCGGTACTTCCCCCCGCGGCCGACCCCCGTCGGCACCTGCGCAAAGAGTTCGTTCACCAGCGGCGTCAACTGCGGCTGGACGTCGTCGAAGTGCAGGTTCGACCGGATCAGCCGTACGCCGCAGTTGATGTCGTACCCGACGCCCCCCGGCGAGATGACGCCCCCCTCGTCCGGGTCGGTCGCGCAGACCCCGCCGATCGTGAACCCGTAGCCCCAGTGAATGTCGGGCATGGCGAGGCTCGCGACCTGGATCCCCGGCAGGAACGCCACGTTGGCCACCTGTTCGGGCGCCTGGTCGCGGCGCAATGCCTCCACCAGCGCGGCGCTGGCATAGATCAGGCCGTCGACGCGCATCCCCCGCTTGTACGACTTCGGTATCCGCCAGACGTAGTCCGAGACCCGTTCCAGCGGACCTTCGTAGACTTCTTTGCCCATGACTGATTCTCCTTCGCCCCTCACTCTCACTCCGACGATAACTGCCCACCCGCCACTTTGGGAGCGCGCCGACCATCGTAACCCGAAGCGTAAGCGAGGGAATGCGTCAGACGCCGTAACCCGAAGCATAAGCTTTGATGTTGCGCGGTAGCCGAATTCGCCAAGAATTCGGGCGTCGTCGGCACATTCACCGCCCGAATTCTACGCGAATTCGGCTACGTCGAGTCCGGACGCGCAACATCAAAAAGCATAAGCGAGGGACTGCGTCAGACACGACCTCCCGCCATTCGATCGCCTCGTGCGCTTTCACCCCCGGACACGCTCTACGCCGGTGACGTTCGATTTCATCTTGCGGCACTCCGCCGAAATCACCTATCTTCCCGCCCCTTTGAGAGTTGGAGCTGTTGTCACGACAGCCCGCGGGAGCGCAATCCGGACGGAGCCGGCATAATGTGGTGCCCGAAATGCGAAGTCGACGTCGCCACGGAAGTCTCCACGGACGGCCAGGCTCTGCTCTGCACGTCTTGCGGCGGCGAAGTCAAGAAGGTCGTTGCCCCCAGCCTGCGCCCCGACATGCGCCGCGCGCGCGACCTGCTGGCGAGACTCGCCGCCGAGTCCGCCGCCGCGCCGACGGAAGCGCCTGCGGACGAACCGCCGACCGCTCCGCTCGCGACGGCCGACTCGTCGACTGAGCAGCACCAGTCCGACGAGGAGCATGCGCCAACGGACCGCCAGTTCCGGATCGACCGCTCCCATCCGACTGCCGATGTAGCTCACGGGCACGTCAGCCCGACGCCATCCACGAAGCGTGAAGCTGCCGCCGGAACTCAGCGGCGCCGGCGCGATGATGACATCCATGTCGCGATCCCCGCGCCGCACTTCGAGGTGATGCTCCCTCCGGCGCGACTCCCCGGCAAGTCCGAATCGGTCTGGGGCCAGTTGCTCGCCTACGGGGGCGTCGCGGTCCTGACCATCGGCACCGCCCTCGTGCTGCTCGGCTACTTCGGCGGACAGCCCGCCTACGCTCCGACCGGCTGGCTCGTCGCCACGGCCGGCCAGATGCTGCTCTTTCTGGGGGTCATCACGCTCGTCTCCGGCGGCATGCAACAGACGACGCACGAAGTCTCCACGCGCGTGGCGCTCCTCGACGGCCGGATGATCCGCATCGAACAGACCGCCGAGCAACTGCTCAACGGCCCGCACTTCGGCCGCGAACGCGCGGCAAAATCGTCTTCCAAAGTTTCAGGAGACGGTGAAGAAAGCGGCTCGTAGTGCCCCGATTTATCGGGGCGAGGAGTGTTGTTGCGGCCGATGAGTCAGCCGAAACCGCATGAATGCGGTCACTACGAGCGGTCACCGCGCGACTTCGGACGGACTACGCCACAAACGCCGCGTAGTAGAACCACAGCCCCGTCACCGACGTCAGCGTCAGGTCGGCAGCCGAGGCCCAGCCGAGTGTCTTGTGCAGCCGGCTGTGCGCCCCCGGCATGACGGGCCGTGGAAACCGTTTCCACGCCAGCGTGAGTGTGGTTCCCCACAGGAACGGCGTGCTGATCGCAAACACGAGGTGCAGGTAGAGGACCTGTTCCACCCGCGCCAGCTCGTCATCTGCCAGCCGCGGATGTTCCGGGTCCTTGTTGACGATCCGCTTCCACCCGCCGTGCCAGCGCATGTCCACCTCGAACGCCGCGACGGCGACCAGCAGGATTGCCGCCAGCGCGGCCTGCAACTTCCGGTGCAGCTCGAAATTCCGCAGGACCTTCACCGTGTACAGGCTGAACGCGAGCAGCGGCACCAGCAGCACCAGCGCGCAGACCACGAAGTCCAGCATGAACGAGGCGTCATTGCCGAGGAACCCGTGGCTCATGGGCCGGATTATAGGGGGGACGTCCCACGCGGCAAACGGGGTCGCGCCCGCACTGGGGTCGGGTGTACAGAATTCAGTTTTGGCGGACGATCGCG
>CAZWGW010000765.1:0-3933 GCA_964633565.1 uncultured Planctomycetaceae bacterium | reverse complement strand
AGAGTGGCTGCGGGAAGAGCGTCACGATGAAGGCGATGATGGACCTGCTCGCACCGACCGCCGGCACTGTGCTGTGGGACGGCCGGCCGGTCCGCGACCGCAGCGACAAGGAGATCTCCCGCGAGCGGCTGCGCTTCGGCTACGTGTTCCAGATGGCGGCTCTGTTCGACAGTATGACGGTCTACGAAAACGTCGCCTTCGGCCTGCGTCAGAACACCCGCACGCCGGAGCCACGCATCCGGCAGATCGTCGAGGAACGCCTGCGCGACGTCGGCCTCATCGCCGGCGTGTGCCACAAGAAGCCGGCCGAATTGTCGGGCGGCATGCGGAAGCGGGTCGGCCTGGCGCGGGCGCTGGCGATGGACCCGGAGATCGTGCTCTACGACGAGCCGACGACCGGCCTCGACCCGATCATGAGCGACGTGATCAACGAGCTGATCCTGCAGACCCGCAGCCGGAGCGACGTGACCAGCGTCGTCGTGACGCACGACATGCACACCGTCCGCAAGGTGGCGACGCGCGTGGTGATGCTGTACCCGCTCTCGCGCCTCGAGCCGGACGAGCCGCAGATCATCTTTGAAGGGACCGCCGAAGAGACCTTTGAATGCGACGATCCGCGCGTGTACCAGTTTGTCCGTGGAGAAGCCGGCGAGCGCCTGATGGAAATGGCTGCCGCGTAGGCGTCAAGCTCAAAACGCTCCCCTGCGGGTCGCGGCTAAACGAAGGCAGACGCAGTTCGCAACCTGGCACCAAACACCAAGCACCAAACGACCTCACTCTCCATGTCCGAACGCCAACTCCAATTCCGCGTCGGCCTGTTCGTGCTGGTCTCACTGGCCATCTGCACCACGCTCGTCATCCAGTTCGGCGATGTGCAGAAGTACCTCGAACAGACCTACCAGCTCGGCATCCATTTCGACGACGCCCCCGGCCTGCAGACGGGGACCCCCGTCCGGCAGAACGGCATCGGCATCGGGTCGGTGACCGACATCCTGCTCGATGAGCAGGACGGCGGCGTACTCGTCGTCATCGACATCCAGCAGGGCCGCAAGCTGCGCCGCGATTCGCAACCGGCGCTCGTCCGCACGCTGCTCGGCGACGCCAGCATCGAGTTCTCGCCCGGTCTCAGTAAGGAATTCCTCCCCCCGAACACCAGGATCGATGGGATTTCACCGGCCGACCCGATGCAGATCATCCACCGGCTGGAGCGGCAGGTGACGACGACGCTCACCGCGTTTGAAGAGACCAGCCGGGAGTGGCAGAAACTCGGCAGCAATGTGAATGCACTTGTCGAAACGCAGCAGGGGGACCTTGATGCAGTGATCGAACGGGCCGCCGTGGCGCTGCACCAATTCACACAGACGATGCAGACGGCCAACGTCACGCTGACGGAAGCCAATCACATTCTGGCCGACCCGCAGTTGCAGCAGGACCTCAAGGCAACGGTCGCTGCGCTGCCGCAGATGGTGAGCGAAACACGGCAGACGATCGCCGCGGCCCGCATCTCGGTGCAGAAGATCGGCGAGAACCTCGATAACCTGAGTCAGGCGACCGATCCGCTGGCGGAGCACAGCCGGTCGATGGTGGTGAAGCTGGACGGCAGCCTGGGACAACTCGAATCGCTGCTGACGGAGCTGAACACGTTCGCGAAGATGGTGAATACGGAGGACGGCTCACTGCAGCGCTTTGCCGCCGATCCGGAGCTGTATGAAAACCTGAACGATTCGGCCGCGGCGCTCAGTTCGCTTGTACAGAGCCTCGACCCGGTGCTGCGGGACGTGCGGGTCTTCAGCGACCGGATCGCCCGTCACCCCGAGTTGCTCGGCATCAGCGGCGCCATCAAGGGGAGCAGCGGGCTGAAGGAGGCGAGCGAGGCGGCGCCGGGCCGCCAGACGATCCTGCAGACGGGCGGATCGCGGTGACATAGCGGCAATGCGAACTGCTGCAGCGTGTGGCCGGGGCTGGTCAACCAGGTTCCGCGGACTGCCGCGACAGAACCGTGCGAATCGCATTCAGTGCAATTGCAATTGGACGAAGCCCCGGCTGTCGCACGCCGGGGCTTCGTCGTTCTGGTATTCAGCCAGGCATTGCGCGTTGCCGGATTCGTAATGACATGCTGATTGAATTCCCCAGCCCGGCCACACCATTGCTGTCTCTTTAACCAATTCTCCACACTCCGTGGGCTTCGTGGACATCCCGTTCCGGTTCTGCCGACGCTGCCCGCGAATCTGAGTTGCGGGGCCACGACGGTCGATGGGAGGAATGATGCCGACCGCCGCGCTCCGGGACGGAACCCGTTGCAGGCGGGATCGGAGCCGCCAGCTCCAGGAGGGAGCGTAATGTCGATTTCGTCCGGGCGAACCGTTTGGTGCCACGTGGTCATCGTGGTCTCCGTGCTGGGGTCGGGCCACTTTGTTGTCGCCCAGGACACGGCTGCAGGCGGGGTAACCACCGCCGACGTCCGCCAGGAGGCCGCTCCGGCACGGCTCCCGTGGCTCAAGCGGGTCACCCAGGCGATGTTCCAGCCCGGCTGGGGGCACGCAGCCGGCGGCGCGCCTCAGTTTGAGTTGCCCAGCAGTTACTACGGTCTGTGGGAACGGCCCGACGCGTACGTGTACGACGCGCGGTGCGAGCCGCGCCCCTGGGTGCCGCGCGGCTACGGCTCGCCGAAGCACGTCTCCTGCTACCGCATGGACTACATGCCGTACGCCACAAAGTCGCACGACTCGATCCACGGTCCGGCGTGGTGGCTGCGCATCCGCCGCGAGCCGTGCTGCGCGAAGTGCTGCCACGATATTCCGAACGGCGTGCATCCCTGATCTGTCGGGCGTGCATTGGCGTTGGCAGGGGCCGCCACGGTATCTTCTGGATCGCGTCCGCCGTTCCGTTCTCAGGAGGCCGATCCATGAGCGCTCGATCCCGTCTGTCTCGCCGTTCGTTTCTGCAGTCGACCCTGGCCGCCGGAGTCGCCGGCCCGCTGGTCCTGTCTCGCGCGATCCACGGTGCGGAGCGGACCGCACCCAGCGACCGGATCAACCTGGGTTTTATCGGCGTAGGCATGATGGGGCGCGGACACCTGGGGAGCTTTCTGGGGATGAACGACGTGCAGGTTGTGGCGATCTGCGAGGTCGAGCAGACCCGCCGGGAGAACGCCATCCAGTCGGTGGAATCCCGCTACGCCGACGCGAAGAAGAGCGGGACGTACAGCGGCTGTGCGGCGTACGTCGACTTCCAGGAACTGCTGGGACGCGACGACATCGACGCGGTGGTGATCGCCACACCCGACCACTGGCACGCCCTCGGCTGCCTCCACGCCGCCCGCGCCAAGAAGGACATCTATTGCGAGAAACCGCTCACGCATTCAATCCGCGAGGGGCGGATGATCGTCGACGCCGTCCGCGAGCACAACGTGATCTTTCAGACGGGGAGCCAGCAGCGGAGCGAGTTCGACAACCGCTTCCGCCGGGCGGTAGAACTGATCTGGAACGGCAAGGTGGGACAAGTGAAGACGGTCCGCGTGGGTGTCGGCGGCCCGCCGGTGCCCTGCGACTTGCCGGAAGCCGAGGCCCCGCCGGACGTCGACTGGGACCGCTGGCTCGGCCCGGCGGCGTGGCGCGGCTACAGCGACGTGCTCTGCCCCAGAGGGATGCACCAGCACTTTCCGGCATTCCGCAATTACCGTGAGTATGCCGGCGGCGGCCTGGCCGACATGGGGGCGCACCACTTCGACATCGCCCAGTGGGCGCTGGAGATGGACGGCAGCGGCCCGGTTCGCGTCGAGCCCCCCGCAGGGGACGCGACGTCGGGACTGAAATTCACATACGCCAGCGGCGTGGAAATGTTCCACGGCGGCCCGAGCGGCTGCACATTCGAGGGGACCGAAGGGACGATTTACGTCGACCGCGGCACGCTGGAGAGCACGCCGGCGAGTAT
>CAZWGW010000764.1:0-3934 GCA_964633565.1 uncultured Planctomycetaceae bacterium | reverse complement strand
CGCAACGCATGGTGTCCCGGAGGCCGGCTCAGGCACAATGCCTGCTGGCAGCGGCCGGAGAGCACGACGTCGACCGCCGCACACGCGGTCCCCGCAGCCGTCAACGCCACATCCCAGGACGCCGGACTGGCGAGCGTATCCTGGTCCAGCCACCCGCCGCCGCTTTGCGCGATCTGTCGGATCTGTGCGATATGCTCCGGGGAATGGACCCGTCCCACCTCCCCGGGCGTGGCCGTCCGCAGGTTGCCGCGCAGGCAATGGTCCGCCAGACCCGACGCCGCCAGACGTGTACCGATGGACCGCAGGCGCGCCGCGCATTCCGGGTGCGCGCCGGTGTCGTGGCGTTCAAAGACCGGATCAGAGTAGAGCGTGACTCGTGACAGGGCGCTCACCAGACAGCCGTCCCGGCAACCGACAAACTGAAAAATGGCTGCTTGACACCAGCCGAACTCCAATGGTAGCGTAATTCACATGAGTTGGCCGCGCAGGCCGTCGATCCGTGCGCACTGGTTTCCCCTCTGTATCAGTTCTTCCTTTTCTTCTTGCGCGAGGTGAGCGGCTGAAAGGCTTCTCGGACCGGTGCTCGCCGTGACGTGCGTTGCGCCGCCGCCCGCTCGTCCCTGATCGTTCCCTCAATCCCGGGCAGTCGGTGTAGCACTTCGTGAATGTTGAGGCTATGCTGATTGCGACGCACGACGCGATCGATGCCGCCGAATCCCGGTGGGAACGATCCGCCCGAGCGCGTGGCGGCTGGTGTTCGACTGCCGCTGCGAGTGTCCGCCGCGGACACAACCGATCCCCTCGTTTCCACTGACCGATCATCGACCGAAGGAAACGCCGGTGCAAACACGTGTCGGTGCCGTCCCTGCCATGCGTCTCGCGCGACTGACGCCACCAGCCGCCGGCGGGTCGGCCGCCCTCGCCGTCCTCTCCCTGTATTCATGCCTGATCACCGCCGCGGTGGCGCAAGACCAGGCCGCCGCCCCTCCCGACGGCGACCCCGCCCCCGCGACTTTGGCGCCGGCGGAAGCAGAATCCGAATTTGGTCCTCCCCTGATTTCGGCGGCGGAACGAACGGAATGGCTGCGCTCGCGTCAGCCCAAGTACCGCAACGCCCTCGCGCTCGACCAGCCGTCCGCCGCCGACAAGGACGAGCTGACTCTGGCCGTCAAGACGGCCTTGTATTCGCTCACCCTGTATGAGAACGACGGGGACCCGCTGGGCTTCCTGAACGTCGTGCGAACCCTCGGTGACGACCTGCGGAAGCTTAACACCAAAAAGCAGCCCCGCGATCACATGAACGCGGAGATCGTCCGTGTCGCCTCGGACCTGCTGGACAAGGCCCCCAAGTCCCGGCTCAACGCCGTCATCATCGTCGCCAGCCTCAGCAGCGATCCGGCAACCAGCCCCCCGAAGCCCTACGTTCCGGGGTTCAAATTCCTGCTGACCGTGCTCAACGAGCCGACGCAGTTTGTCGACTGCAAGATCTGGGCGGCGAACGGCCTCGGACGCATCTGCCGCGACGGCGATCCCGGCATTAACGACCGGAATGCAATCGTCGCCGATCTGATCACCGCCCTCGACGGACCGCAGGCCAGGTTGCCCGCCAACTGGTGGTTTCGCATGCGGCTGCTGGACGCACTCGGCGATTCGAACCTGGTCTACAATCTCATTCAGAAGCCCGTCGCCATCGACACGCTGATGAAGGTCCTGACGGACCGGCAGGAAGACTGGATCATTCGCTCCACCGCCGCCCGCGCGGTCACACAGCTCCCCTGGACGGCAACGACCAATGTCCCGCTCATTACTTCGGAGATAGCGCGGCTCACGGACGAGATGGCCCAGGCCCGCAACCAGCAGTTGAACAACCCCCGCTGGAAATGGTGCTTCGTCAACATCTACATGTCCTTCATGCCGGACACTGCGGAAGAGATCCAGAAGCGATGGGGGCTGCGGCAGCAGGTGGAACGCCCCGGCCTCGGCGGCCACAAGCTGCTCGTCGATGCGGCCTACCAGGTCGTCCTCCCCGTGGTCAACTCGGTGACCGGCAGCGCGAACCCCGTTCCGACCCCCCCGGCTTCCCTGCAGAACCTGGAGAACTGGCTGCAGAATAACGTCCCGCAGGACCTGAAGGTGACCCCCGAAAGCGAAGAGTTGAAGCAGACGGAGCCGGTGCCGAAACCGATCACCGGCGGCGGCGGCCACTCCGCGAGCTGGTCCGCACAACGGACCGTCCGCGCCGTTCGACAATCAGGGCGAGTTTGCCCGATCATGACCCCGACCTCCGTCGGGTGACGTCCGGGGCCTGAGGATCCACCAGCGTCTTGCCTGCCCCCGGGGACGAATCCCGCATGAAGACGGATCGCGAAGACTTTGAACTCGAATGGCACGGGGACGCCGTCGTCGTCGTGCCGGCCAGCAACGTCGAGTCCATGTCATGGGACGTCGTGGAGCAGGCGGCCACACTCGTCCTGGCCCCGCTGGCCCGGCAGAAGGTCCCGCTGGTCGTCTTCGATCTCGGCCAGGTCACCTACTTCGGCTCCGTCTTCCTCGCGCTGCTCCTCCGCTGCCACAAGCTTGTCCGGCAAAAGGGGGGCGAACTCGTCCTGTGCGGCGCCAGTCAGCTCGCCCGCGAACTGCTGCAGATCACCAACCTCGACACCCTCTGGGCGATCTACGACACCCGCGAGGAAGCGCTGGAGGCGATCGGCGCCTGAGATAAGCCATGGCCGGCAAACATCGACGCGCCCTGCCCGACGTCTCCGAATCGGTCGTCATGCCGACCGAGCATGAGGCCGAGCCGGACCGCTCCGCCGAACTGATCGACGAAATCCGCCAGGTCGCCGACAAGCTGGAGCGCGACAAGGCGACCCGCGGTGACCTCAAGATCATCGCCCGCGCGCTCAAGGAGTTCCGCTACGCGTTCAAGGTCTTCAAGCCCTTCCGCCGCCAGCGGAAGATCACCGTCTTCGGTTCGGCGCGGATGAAGCCCGAACACCCGGCCTACCAGCAGGCGGTCGAATTCGGCCGCCGCATGGCGGGGGACGGCTGGTTCGTCGTCACCGGCGCGGGGGGCGGCATCATGGAGGCTGCGCACGTCGGCGCGGGCAAGGACTGGTCGATCGGCCTCAACATCATGCTCCCCTTTGAGCAGGCGGCCAATCCGGTCATCGAGGGGGACGCGAAGCTCATCAACCTCAAATACTTCTTCACCCGCAAATTGCTCTTCGTCAAGGAGGTCCACGCCATCGCGCTGTTCCCAGGAGGCTTCGGCACCCAGGACGAATGCTACGAAACGCTGACCCTCGTGCAGACCGGCAAACGCGACCTGATGCCGATCGTCTGCATCGACACGCCCGGCGGCACCTACTGGAAGGACTGGCTGGCCTACATCAAGTCGCACCTCCTGGGCGACGGACTGATCTCTCCGCACGACCTGTCGCTGCTCAAGGTGACCGACCGCGTCGAAGAAGCCGTCGACGAAGTGATGGGGTTTTACAGCGTCTACAACAGCATGCGCTACGTCCGCGACAAGCTCTATTTGCGCCTGCACCGTGAACCTCCCGCCGAATTCATCGAGCGGCTCAACGCGGAGTTCGCCGACATTGTCGAAAAGGGACGGATCGAACGGGTCGGGGCCCATGCCTTCGAAGAAGACGACGAACACCTCGCCGAACTGCCACGGCTGGCGTTCCGCTTCAACCGCCGAGACCTCGGGCGACTGCGGCAGATGGTCGATCTGGTCAACGACGAGTTGGGCGATTGACGTTGCGGCGCACGTCGACGGTGAATGGCCGAGGGGCGCAGACTTACGCGTCACGGCTCGTCCCGTTGACGCCCTTCTTTCCCGCGTTGTCTAATGTGGTCGCAACCTCGATGAGGGCGAGAACCGCGCATGCGCCACATTGGAACGATTCGCCGGGCCCGGTCGCCG
>CAZWGW010000763.1:0-3935 GCA_964633565.1 uncultured Planctomycetaceae bacterium | reverse complement strand
TGCAATGCAAAACAAGGAGATAGACGAGGTCGGGGAGAAGACGTGATGCCGTCACCGTTTCCTGGAATGGACCCGTACCTGGAGCGGAGGGACCTGTTTCCAGATCTGCACGGATCGTTGATCATCTACATGAAGGAGCACCTGCAGTCCCTTCTGCCGGAGCCGTACTACGCCTCCAGTTCACGTCGAACGTGGGTTGAGGTGTCGGACCGTTTCGTCGAGCCCGACGTCCACGTTGTCGTTCCGCGCGACACGCTGATTCCACGCCGGGAATCCGAATCCGCCGTGGCTGTGGCCGAGCGGGCTGAGCCGGTGGTCGTTCGCATCGAACATGATGAGTGGCGGGAGGTTTATCTCGACATCTTCATCGGTCCGCGGCGGGAGCGTCGTCTCGTCACGTCGATCGAGGTGCTCAGTCCCTCGAACAAGTCGCCGGGCAACAAAGGACGGGAATTGTATCTGCAGAAACAGCAGGAAGTCCTGGACAGCCGCACGCACCTCATCGAAATCGATCTGCTGCGGTACGGGACGCACACAACGGCGGTGCCCATCGACTGGTTGCGCCATCAGGTTGGCACGTTCGATTATCACGTCTGTTGCCATCAATTCGATGTGCCGAAGGACTTTCATGTCTATCCGATCCGGCTGGAGAAGAGTCTTCCCCTGATCAATGTCCCGCTGCTTCCCGGCGACGGCAGCGTCGAGGTCGACCTGCAGGCGGTCTTGAATCGCGCTTACGACGCTGGCCCTTACCGCCGCGAGATCGACTACGAGCACGAGTCCCCCGACCCCCCACTCGACGACCAGCGCACGACATGGGCCAAGGAACGGGTCTCTGCGTGGACCGCATCCCGCGGCCGGTGACCTGTCGGGCGAACCGCAGGATCGGTCAATGTGTCCGATAAACGCCGCGTCAATTGCCCCACGCCGCCGAGCCCCTACAATTCGGCGCGATCACCACAACGGCCACCGAGCCGCCCCCGGCGCTGAAAGCCCTGCACCATGATTCGCGTCGCCATCCAGGGAGCCACCGGCTACACCGCGCTGGAGTTGATCCGCATCCTGCTGCGCCATCCCGAAGTGCGGATCACGGCCGTCACCAGCCGCACCGAGACGGGGCACGTGTCACAGGTGCATCCCTCCCTTTCCGGCCGGCTCGACCTGCACCTGGAAAACCTGACCCACGAGCAGCTTGGCGAGCGGGCCGACGTCTGCTTCTGCTGCCTGCCGCACGTGGCGAGCATGGAGTCGATCCCCAAGCTGCTGGCGGCGGGACTGAGGGTGATCGACCTCTCTGCCGACTACCGCCTCAACGACCCGGCCGTTTATGAGCAGTGGTACGGCCACGTGCATACCGACCCGACGCGCCTGGGGGGCACGGTCTATGGCTTGCCGGAACTGTTCGCCGACCGCATCCCGGGCCGCGACCTGATCGCCAACCCCGGCTGTTATACCAGCACGGCGATCCTGGCGCTCGCGCCGCTGCTGCGCGGCGGGCACATCGAACCGTCCGGCATCATCATCGACGCCAAGAGCGGCGTCTCGGGCGCGGGCCGCACGCCGAAGCAGAACATCCTGTATTCGGAGTGCAACGAAAGTCTTTCGGCGTACTCGGTCGGCAATCACCGCCATACGCCCGAGATCGAGCAGGTGCTGAGCGATGTGGCCGGGACGCCGGTGCAGGTGATCTTCACGCCGCACCTCACGCCGATGGACCGCGGCATTTTTGCCACGATTTATGCGACGCCGACGGCCGAAGTCTCCGAACAGGAACTGCTGGAGGCGATGCGCGCGTGCTACGCGGGGAAGCCGTTCGTGCGGATCGTGGACCGTCTGCCCGCGACGAAGGATGTGGCGTACACGAATTACTTCGACGTGACGGTCCGCGTGGTGCGCGGCAAGGTGCTGGTGCTTGCCGTGCTTGACAACCTCATCAAGGGGGCGGCGGGTGTGGCGGTGCAGAACTTCAACCTGATGTGCGGGTTTGCGGAGACGACGGCGCTGATCATTTAGCCGACGCCTCCCTGAAACGGAAACCCGCCCGGCGCCGGGAAATTCGCCGGGAGGTGCTTTGCCGCGTGCTTCCGCAATGCCGCATCGCACACGGCGTAGCCCCAGTTCATCAGCCGGTCCTGCTGACTCCGCGACAGCCGCGACAGCCGCGTGGGAGTCTGGGCAAGGGCCTGAGTCTTCACGAGCGGGCAGCTCAGTACATTCGGCAACTGGTAGTTGGCGATGTCCGTGCCGATCCCCCAGTAGGCGCCGTCGTGCGGCTCGTTGGCGTCCTGGAACGCCGCGATGATCTGCCGCCGGCGCAGGGCGCGGACCTGGTTGTCGATGAGCCCCAGGATGCGATACACGTGCCGGCCCCAGTCCGCATCAGGTTCCGGATCGGGTGCAAAGGGAGCGCCGGCGTCGCTCACGAGCACCGTTTTGCAGCGCTTCCAGGCCGTTTCGATCCCCATGTTGTCGTACACGCCGCCGTCGGTCAGTACGAGCGTGTCGTTGTATGGATCCTTGAACAACGGACCGTGAGTTGCGGGATCGAACCGGGACGGATCGACGTCCACGGTGACCGGCGAGAGGACCGGCGGAAACGCCGACGACGCCGCGACGGCTCGCGCCAGCGGCAGCGTGGGGTTCTTGATCATTCCGACCTGGTAGTCGGCGATGTACGACCGCGAGAACCGGCATAGCGCCCCGGTCTGCACGCTCGTCGCGTTGATGACGAACCGCGGACCTTTGTCGTCTGCCGGCAGGTCCTGCAGCGTGGCGCCGTGGAACAGCGTGTCGTCGTAGGCCCCGGCAATCCGGTCGCCGATTGTCGAGAACGGTGACAGGATGCCCCCCACCACCGATCCCGCGTCGATCGATTTCGAGGCCATCAGCCGGATGGGCTCGACCAGGTGTTGCGTGAGATTGGTGGCCTGGCCGTTGGCAAACGTCAGCTTATGCCAGTTGTGGCCCAATACGCCGGCCGTAATCGAGCCGCCGGAGACACTGGAAACGCGTTTCAGTTTCGGCAGCAGTTGGGCCTCGTTCAGCCGCAGGATCGCGCCGACGTGGAACACCATCGCGCGGTAACCGCCGCCGGAGAGGCAGAGGGCGATCCCCTCCTCCAGTCGGGACGTCAGCGATTCCCCGGCGAGGGGACGGACGGGTGCTTCAGGGTGTTCCACGTGATGGGGATGCGGCATGACTCCCTCCGATTTCGACTGGGACCAGGGCGTCGAGCGCGGTCATTTGGTTGCATGCGGTTGTGATTCCCCGACGAGCGAGACCGCCGCGCCGCTGAGTGAGTCGTTCGCTCGACAAGTCGGGACGGCGGAATTCGAACTCGCGACCTGTTGCACCCCAAGCCGACTGCCGAAGCGATGGGAATCGTGCAAACGCCTTCATTTGCAGTGTATTCGCAAGTGCCGACATTACAAGTCGTTACCGCATTTCCGGCAAATTCCGGCCGGTTTGCGGGGACGGTGGTCGATCGTGTGGTGAAACGTCCCCGCTCATAGCGCCCGCGCTCCGGCGTCAGACAGTGGTTCCAGTCACTCGGAGTCCGCCCGTACCTCATCGCGCTTCCTCAAGCGGATCGAACAGGCACGCGCGAGCCTGGGGAGCGGGCGCGGCGTCCGGCTTGAGGATGTCGCGAGCGCGAGGAAGCCGCGCTCCAGGCTGGCGGCGAATGTGCTGGCATGTCCCGTGGTCGCGTATCGTTCGGCAATCGAGCCGTGACATTCGGCGCACGTCGCGTGGCCGGCGAGCCGGGAGAATTGCGATCCGGAACTGACCGGCGCCGGCGCCTGCACGTCCGGATCGCGCGGCCGGCGCGGGGCCCAGACGAACCAGGACACCAGTCCCGCTGCCGCCACGCAGGCGATCATCAGCAGTCGACGGGCTCGGCGGTGTGGAGAAGTTGCCATCGGAGCGGCGCATTC
>CAZWGW010000762.1:0-3936 GCA_964633565.1 uncultured Planctomycetaceae bacterium | reverse complement strand
CCGAAGATCGTCTTCAGCAGGAGCGCCAGCGCCCCCCCGACCGTCGCCACGGCCGTTCCGGTCAGGAAGAACCGGACGGCCTGCCGACTCTCTCCGGCCGCGTGCCGGTCGGGGACCGGATATCGAACGCCTGATGCCATCCCGGCCTCCCGCCGCCTACGTTCCCTCGGCTTCGAACGGATTCCCGCTCCGCTGAAAGCTGCACAGCCAGATCCCCAACCCGTACAGGAACACCAGCGGCAGCATCATCATCAGCATACTCATCGGGTCGGCCGGCGTCAGGATCATCGACAGAAAGGCGATGACCAGGACCGCCAGTCTCCACTTCGCACGGTATGTCTCGGCCGTGAAGATCGAGATCGCCGTCAGGAACTTCATCACCAGCGGCAGTTGAAAGCTCACGCCGAACATCAGCGGCAGGATCACAGCAAACGTGATCCACTCGGAAAGTCGAATCTGCGGAGTGAGTTTCATCTGCAGGTTGTACCCCAGCAGAAACTTCAACACGAACGGAAACACGCCGTAGAAACAGAACAGTACGCCCACCAGAAACAGCACGAGGCTCATCGTGCCGTAGGTGTACACGAACTTCCGTTCGTGCCGGTACAGCCCCGCGGCAACAAACAGCCAGATCTGATAGAACACCCACGGGCTCCCCAGCACGACTCCGGCGATCATCGACACCTTGAGGTAGGCCATGAATGCCTCCTGCACGTTCAGCGTGACCGGCTCCAGCGTCTCGATCGTCGCGGCACGGAAGTCGGCAAAATCGCGGGACTTCAGCGGCAACGTGACCACCCGCTCCCTGGTGGCCTCCGCCGGCGCCGGGAAGAATTCGGGCTGGGCCTCGTGCAGGCACGAGAGCAGGTCAAACACGCTGATCTCGGCACGGACCACGTCTTTGGGGGGCTCCGCCGCACTCTCCGTGTCCGGCGTCGTGCTGGCCGGTTTGTCACCGAACGTGGACGAAAACCAGTTTTTGGCTTCCGCCCACCAGTCCTCGCGCTTCATTTCGCCGACATCGTCCGTGACCCTGAGGTCGTGCTTCTGCTTGGCCACGACGGCGAGGGCGTTGTCGATCGGCTGGCGGACGATCCCCAGGATGGATTGTCCATAATACAGGCAAACGCCGACCGTGAGGACCAGTCCCAGGATGGACTTCCACAGGTGAATGCGGAGCGCCTCCAGGTGCTCCCCGAACGTCATCGTGCTGTCGTCGAACAGGTCTTTGGACTGTCGGGCCATCGCTGAGTGCCTCCACGGCGCCCGCCACTCGCGGCCGGAATCGTCCGGAGTGCGGATGCCGAACAACGTTCCACCAACACGTGTTCCGGGGCGGTATTCCCGACCCGGTCGTTCCCGCGGAGCACAAGTACCGACGACGGCCGGCGCGTCCCGGACTGCCCGACCACCGCAGGGCGTCCCGTGGTGATGCCGCGGGATCCCCCTTAATTGGTCAAGTTGGGGATGGCCGCCGAAAGCGCTGCAGAACTCGCGGCCGCGGGAGCGGTGTCCACTCACAAGCCCGCCGGGCGGCAGGCATCGATTGAGCGGGAACACCCAGATTCTACCCTGCGGGTGTCGATTTGCAACGCGGCAATTCGGCCTGTGCGGCGACGGCGACCGGAACAGTGGTTGCATGACCGTGCGTAATCCGATTCAATGCCGGCTGCCGGGTTTCCGATACGAGTCCGCAGGAGGACGTGGTGGATATTGCCATTGTGCAGCGACCGCTTGCCGCCGTTCAGGCCGACTGGTTGATTATTACGCTCGCGGAACAGGGTGAGTTCACGCCCGAAGTCGCGGCACTGGACGCAGCCCTCGGGGGTCGTCTGACGCGGCTGCGCGAGGCGGGCGACCTCTCCGGGAAAGCCGGCGACCTGCTGGAACTGCGCGACGGGATCAGCCATGGGCCGCAACGCATTCTGGTCGCGGGACTCGGCCCGGCAGAGAAGCTGAACCGCGCCGCGCTCGACAAAACGCTGATGACCGCCGTCCGGCGGATCTCCACGAAGAGAGACACGCACGTCGCGGCCGCAGTGCCTGTCACTCCCGATGGTCCCGCTGTGGCGGCACAGTTCGCCGCCACGGCGCTGCAGGTCGGCTGTGTCGGCCAGGGGCTGTATCGACAGGAGCCCGAGCGTTTTGAGTTCGACCGTGCGACGATCGTTGCGCCCGAAGGGACACCGGTGGCCGACCTGCAGACGGCGGTCGAGCGCGGCCGGATCATCGGTCAGGCGGTCAACCTGGCGCGCGAACTCGTCAATCGGCATCCGGGCGAACTGTACCCTGACACCTTTGCACGTCGCGCGGAACAGGCGGCCGCGCAGTTTGGACTGAAGTGTGACGTCCTGGACGAATTGCGGCTGCAGCAGGAGCGGATGAACTCGCTGCTCGGCGTCGCACAGGGGAGTACGCGCCCGCCACGGGTGATAGTGCTGGAGTACCGCGGCGCCGGTCCCGACGTCCCGACGTGGGGCTGGTGTGGGAAGGGGGTCACGTTCGACAGCGGTGGCCTCTCGCTCAAACCGACCGACGGCATGAAGACGATGAAGGCCGACATGTCGGGCGCCGCCACGGTGCTGGCCGCCATGTCGGCCGTCGCGCAGCTCAAGCTCCCAGTGAACCTGCTCGGCGTGATGGGGCTGGTGGAAAACATGCCCAGCGGTTCATCGTACAAGCTGGGGGACGTGCTCACCGCGCGGAATGGCGTCACGATCGAAGTCTTGAACACCGATGCCGAGGGACGGCTCGTCCTGGCCGACGTCCTCGCGTACACAGTCGACCGCGGAGCACAGCGGCTGATCGACCTGGCGACGCTCACCGGTTCCTGCGTGGTCGCACTCGGAGAGGACGTGGCTGGCGTCTTCACGAACAACCAGCCGTGGTGTGATGCACTGATGTCCGCCGCGAGTCGGGCGGGAGAGGACGTGTGGCAGATGCCGATGTTCGAGTCGTTCAGCGAACAGCTCAAGAGCGAAGTGGCGGACTGCAAGAACGTCGGCACGCGCTGGGGGGGCGCGATCACGGCCGCCAAGTTCCTCGAGAAGTTCGTCGGCGAGACGCCGTGGGTGCATCTAGATATTGCCGGGCCGGCTTTTGTGGAGAACAGCAAGCCGCATCGCGACGGGGGCGGCACCGGAACCATGGTGCGCACGCTGGTGGAACTGGCGGCGAGCGGAGAATGCCACGTTTAGTCGGCGGCGTGCCCGACAACCAGACGTTTTGTTCTTTTGGAAATGACTCGCGTGTTCCAGTTCGCATGAACGCTCGCACAATCATTTTCGTCTGTGTTGGTGTCGTTGCCCTTCTGGCGATCGCGTGCGCGGGCCTGGGGTTCCTGGTGGTGCGAAGTCTGACACCACCGCAATTGCGCAGGCCGCCGGAACTGGGACAGCCGTCCGTGGTCGCGGGAGAGGGCGTCCTGCAGCAGCGCGTGCTGCTGGACGACGCGTCGCTGGGTCCGGTCACGGACATCCGGTTCGTGGACGCTCCAGATCGGGCGATCGCCATCGTCGGCCTGGAACGCGCTGTCCGGGTGACGCCGGAGGGTCGCGAAACGTCCTCCGTTTCGATCAGCTCCAGTGCCTCGCACCTGGATTTTCTGGACGTGGACGGCGATGGCGCCTTTGAATTCCTGAACCGCGGGGGGAGTGGCTGGGGGACAGCCTCACTGATCGACGCCAGCGGACAGGTGCTCTGGACCTGCCACTCCGGGCCCGGTGTGGACGATATGGCGGCAGGCGACCTGGACGGCGACGGAGCGGCCGAGTTTGTCGTCGGGTACAACGGCGGCGGGGGCGTGCACCTGCTGGACCGGAATGGCCGCGTGCGGTGGCAGCAACCGGACGGCAACGTCTGGCACGTCGAAGTCGTCGACACGGACGGCGACGGCTCGCCGGAAATCGTCCACAGCAATGCCGCCGGACAGATTAC
>CAZWGW010000761.1:0-3939 GCA_964633565.1 uncultured Planctomycetaceae bacterium | reverse complement strand
ATATCCGCCCCCGCACGTCGGCCTTCCGAGTGGACGTACTGCAGCGTGACGGCCGATCCGATCCGTCCGACGCGATCGGGGTGCGTATTGTGCAGCAGGACCACATCCGGTTGGAAAACGGCCAGCGACTCAGCGTCGATTCGCTCGCAGCATTCGACATCGATCGGCGCAAACGTGCGCCGCGTTTCGGCGCTGATTGCCGACAGGAACATCACGCAGTGCTCCATGTGCGGCACCGCACGAGTCACCGTCCACGCGCACGCCGCCGTGCCGCCGAGGATGTTGCCGACGTTGCAGACCTGGAGGAGACGCATCACAATTTCGGACCTGAGGATTCTGAATCTGAGATTTCAGATCCA
This sequence comes from uncultured Planctomycetaceae bacterium, assembly GCA_964633565.1. Taxonomy (GTDB): domain Bacteria; phylum Planctomycetota; class Planctomycetia; order Planctomycetales; family Planctomycetaceae; genus CAZWGW01. The sequence goes on along the minus strand of CAZWGW010000761.1, from coordinate 3,580 downwards.
CTTCTGACCAAACCTCTCCCGGTCCTCCCGCCAGATCCGCGACCGCTCCGGCAGTCGCCGCGTCGATTGATGCCTGACGTGCCGCACGGGAAGGTCTGCGACATGCGCCAGCACGGTCCGGTCTCCGCCGCGATCCTTCACGATCCGAACCTGAAAATCGGTGTCGGAAAAGTACAGCCGGAAGTTCTCGTCGAAACCACCCGCGGCCGCCCATTCCTCGTGCCGGATGGCAAAGCACCACCCTTCCAGGAACATCTGTGTCGGCAGCCGCTCCAGCACGTGCCGCGGCAGCGCCTGTTCGCGACGGAACCGAACTCCCGAGACGACCGCCCGTTGTTCGCGCAGCGGCCGCAGCAGGTCATCGACCCATGCGCCGCCCGTGAGCGTGTCGTTGTTGAGAAATACGAGGAACCGCGTCGTGGCCATGTCTGCCGCCCTGTTCCACGCCGCGGTCACGCCCTGATGCCGTTGCGGCAGCACTTTCACGTTCGGAACTTCCGCCATCCGGCCGAGCAACGTCTCCAGCGCCGCGGCTGAACTGCCGTCGTCGACTACGACCACGGGCCAATGAATGGTGTCAACCGCTCGCAGAGATCGGAGGCAGGCATCAGTCAATTCCGGTTGTTCGTGTTGCGGAATGATCAGCGTGGCGTCAGGACCGTTCCGTTCCATTGCGGTTAACCTTCCCTCTCAGCCGATCTCGTCAATGCGGACTTCGATCTCCGGCAGCTCTTCCAGCGCCGTTCGCAACTTGGCGATCGCGGCAGTCTTGCCGGAGTCTGCGCCCTGCAGATTCGAATCGCGTTGCGTGGAGTGCGCACGGGGTCGGGATTCTTGTCGCGGCAGCGCGGGAGCGGCCGACCTCGGCCAGTGATGTGGTCGGAAATCGCGCATCGGCCCCAGTCCCTCCGGACTGCGCGTCCCCGTCAGCGTGTAGCGCCCGCGCGTCGATTCAAGGGCGGGGTCGCCGATGACGTCCGCGATCTCCCGCAACACGTCTTCCGCAGGGCGATACGGGAAGTAGTCGTTCAGCCGGCTCCGCGGCGTCACCGACAACAGGTCCACTCCGGCCAGGGCCAGCGACCGCCGCACCAGCCGCAGGTATTGCGACACGCGGAAATAGTGCAGGTCCGTATTGATCGTTGCCGCGAGCAGCTTGCGCTCGTCGAAATGGTACTGTATCGGCAGCCCGAGCCGCTCCAGTTCGGCGCGCGCCACGCCCGCCTTCTCGCACCGCTCGTAGAACGCCGCCAGCGTCTCGCGCGGTGTATACGTCACCCCGTTCGCGGCGGCCAGTTCCACGTGTTCCACCGGCGGCCGCACGAACATCTCACATCCGGCCAGGTACAGCACGCGGAACCCCAGCCGGTACGCAATGTCGATCGCCTGCACGAGCGAGTCGTTCCAGTCGACGATTGAGGGTCGAGAGCCAACTGTCGAGCGTCGAGAGTGTTCCCTCGACCCTTGACTCTCGACCCTGGACCCTAAAAAGTCCGCAAACCCCCGTTGCGGATCGCGCTCAAAGAAAAACGTCGCCGGGCACTCGCAGACTTTGAACGTCGTCTCGGGCACAAGATCCATGCCGCGCCGTTCGTGGACGAATTTCAGGATGGAGGCGTCGAGGTAGATCGAACGGTGGAACCGCGCCGAGGGATCGTACGACGTCCACATCGTCGGCCGGATCAATCCTGTCCCCGCCAGGTTCACGGCAAACTTTGCCACGGGTGACCGGGCGATCGCCTCGCACGGCAGGTCCGTCAGCGACGGACCGCCGCCGATGATCCAGCAGGCCGTCCGCGTCGGTCCAGAGAAGACGTGTTCCAGCGCCGCTGGAGTGCGCGTGCCGTCGGTGTGGAGACGGAAGAACATGCAACTACTCGCTGCCGCCCGGACTCGATGATCCACCATCGCTCGAAGAAATCGGCGCCGACGAACTATCGCCGGACGACATCGGAGGAACTCCCGAGGACCCTCCCCCTCCGGACGAATTCGGCGGGTCGCTTTCGGACCCTCCCCCACTGGGCTCCCCGCCGCTCGAAACGGCTCCGCTGCCGTCTCCTTCCGACGAGTCGCCGCTCTCGCTGCCGCCAGCCGAAGAATTTACTCCGGAGCTGGACGCCAGCAGCGACGAACCGAATCCGGAAGAGAACACGCTCGATCCGGTGGAACCGGCCGACGTCAGACTCCCTGATGTCGTGCCCGATGTCAGTGCCTCCGACGATGACTCCTCCGTGAGCGATACCTTCCCGCCGGCCTTCTGTACTTCCGGCAGTTCCCAGCGCTCATCGTGCGGCGGCTCGGGCCAGAGCGTCCGCGGATCTTCCGGTCCCACTTCCAGACGGAACCGCGGCACGCGATCGAACAGGACACGAACCGTCTCGACATGGCCGGTGAACAGCTCATTCCCATCGCGGTCTTCGAGCCGCACGCGACCATCCCAGGGACGCAGCAGCGACGACCGGCCGTCCGTCTCCACCAGAAACCGGCTCGTCGGCCGCCCATAGATGCGAAAGAATTCGCGGACAAAGGCCAGCACGTCCTCCGCCGTCCGCAGCCACGGAACCCACATCCGGATGCGCCGCTCACCATATTCGTCGCGGCTCTCTGGTTGCACGTAGTTCCCGCGATACCGGAACGACCGCCGGGCGATGAACGTCGACGAATCGAGCACATCGTAGATGTAGTCGCCGGTCAACAGGACGCGATTGAAGAGGAATTCGCGATCGCGCGACTCCTCCAGCGACGTCACGTCGCGCCCTTCGCGGAATGTCGCCAGCAGCGTGGCCGGCTTCTGCAGAAAGAAGAACTTGCCGTCGGCCCCCACGCCCCACGAGGCGCCGCGGGCCACAAGGGCCAGTTCCTTGACGATCGACCGGACCGATTCCTCGCCGCGGAACTTGATGCTCGTTACGGTCGCCTCGTCTGGCGGCGACTCAATCAGCAGCGGATCGTGGATGATATGCGTCGCGGGCGTCACATACCGCTGCATCAGCAGTGTCACGACGTCGCTCGCGACCGACGCCGTGTCGACCGTCTCGACGGCGTAATCCGGATCGTTGCTGAACAGGTCGGTCCGGCCGAACCGGTGCGGCGGCACGCCGTCGATGTCCTGCGCAAAGCCGCCGGGGAACACCTCGTTGAGCTCGATCCCCATTCCTTCCAGGCGGAACCGCACGCCGGCCGGGCTGTCGGCCTGCCGCTGCTCGACCCGCCCCAGATACCACCGATCTGCCGCGGCATACTCCAGCGAGATCCAGTCGCCGATCTCGACCTGGTCCCGCTCGGGAAACCGGTCCTTCAGCACCAGTTCGCCCGTGCCGCAGCCCCCCTGGCGGTGCAGTTCAAACCAGCATCCGCCGATCGCGCGGTCCGACAGCGCGACCGGAATGGCCGTCGGGTCGGGACCGTGATGCAGGACGCGGCGGGTGAACATGGGAGTGGGGTAGTGATTAGTGGGTAGTAGGTCGGGAGCAGTCAGCTTTCAGCCGTCAGCGAGGAACTCTCAGTTGTTGAACGCTGACGGCTGATGGTTTCACGATGGCGCCGCGGTGTAGATCTCCGGGTCCGTCGCATGTATCAC
>CAZWGW010000760.1:0-3943 GCA_964633565.1 uncultured Planctomycetaceae bacterium | reverse complement strand
GGCGACTTCCTCGGCCGTCAGCGCGCGGTCGAACAGCGCCAGTTCGTCGAGCAGTCCGTCGACTCCCCCGCGCCCGCTGTCCCACTTGACCAGCGGAGTTCCCGCGGCCACGAAATAGAGATGCGAGTCTCGGCTGTTTCGCAGGTGGTGGACGCAGACCGTCGCGGCAAAGCTGATCGCCAGTTCCGCCCGCTCACGATCGGCCGGCGTCGCACGTTCCGGGAGCCACGCATCGAGCAGGACCACCAGGTGCCGATCGCGGCTCTCCCGGAATTCGCGCACCATCAGTTCGTTGCGCCGGGCCGACGTCCGCCAGTGAATCGCGCGCGGGTCGTCGCCCCTGCGGTACTCCCGCAACTGGTGGAATTCGTCGTTGAACGGCCCGCTGCGGGGCGCCATGTCCGGGACCAGTTCCGTCGCGAGCTGCAGTTGCTGGCTCCACGACGCGGTCAACCGGCCGATCCGCGGATACACCAGGATCGTATCCGTCGCGGCCACGGTCGATCCGCGTTCCACCAGCCCCAGCGGAAAGCGGCTGTTGATCCGCAGGGGACCGAGCTGATAGCGGCCCCGGTGCGCCAGCCGCAGGCGGTAATGCGCGCGCCGTTCCGCGCGGGGCGGCACGCGCGGCACGAGCACTTCGGCTTCGAGCCGTTCGCTCTGGTCCGAGATCGTGTCCCGCACGATGATCCCCCACGCGGCCAGCCAGCGCTTGCCGTTCCCCAGCACAATCTCCACGGAGGTCGGCTCGCCCGCCATGACGCGGACCGGCGCGCGGCGCGTCGCCGACAGTCCCTTCAGGGAGGCAAAACTGATCCAGGCGTTGATCACGTATGGCCCGGCCAGCAGTGAAAACACCATCAGCAGCGGATTCGATCGGCCGATGAGCGCGCCGATGAAGACGACAATTGTGATCAGCAGGTACACGCGGCCTTCCACCGGGAAGGCGGCCCGATGTCGGGCGAAGCCGCGGCGCCCCAGCGCCGGCCACCAGCCGGCAATCAGTTCTTTCATTCCCCACACCGAGAACCCGGTGGCGCATACGAGCAGGACGACCCGCCCGTACGTCCCGAGGCGCTGCAGCATCAGGCCATATCGCAGTTCGAACGCGGCAAGTCCCAGGCCCACCAGCATGAAGCCCAGGCCCGTGCTCGAGAACGTCCGGGCCGCCTTGTGTGGGCGTGTTTCCTGAATCATGATTCGGCTCCGGCCACCCCGACGCGGCTCCGCATGGACAGGTCGTGCGCAGGTCCGCATTGTTTCGTCGCCAATGTGGTCTGGCAAGTCCGCGCGACTTCAACCGGTCGTCGGCCCCCGGGTCAGTGCAGGCGCCGCAAGCCGCGGCCCGCCCGTTCGCGGTTCAGCAGCGCCAGCGCCCGGGGCTCCAGCGCCACGAATCGGATCAGTTGAGACGTCGTGCACCCCAGACGGTCCGCCGCCTCCGGCGCACTCCATTCGGCCGCGGCCAGGCGATCCAGTGCTTCGGCCAGCAGCCGCGGAAAATCCGCGTGCTCCGGGTTGATCGAGATCCGGCCGGCGCGGCAGCGACCCTGCCACAGCGCGCTGGGCGATGTCTCCGACACATCGGAGACGCGAACGGCCAGCGCCAACTGCAGCCGCAGCCGGCGCAGCGCGACGTTCCGGTTTTCCGCCTGGCTGCGGCGCTCGTTGGCTTCCGCCACCAGCCCCGTCTCATGGTGCACCAACTGCACGGCGGTCTCGACCTTGTTCCGGTTCTGGCCCCCGGGGCCCGACCGGCGCAGGCGACGGACCTCGCAGCCCGCCAGCAACGCCGCGTCGGAGAGTTCGACCGGATGCTGTCGCGGCCCGGTGGTCATGGCGGTGCAGCGGCGCTGGCGGGCCGGGCGGTGAACACGTCTCGTGCCGTCGCCAATTGCCCGGCGTAGAACTTTCCGTCGTCGTTGCCGGTCTTCTGCAGGTCGTCGATGCGGGCTTCAAACGCCTGACGCGCCGTTGCCGCCGATGGTTCCCGCAGCAGTTCCGTCAATGCCTGGTAGCCCTGCAGCATCAATTCCATGTCCCGTTTGCCCGCCGCTGCGGCGTGCCCGGCTGCGGTGTGAAACTGCGCGTCTGCGGCCGCGTAGCGGCCGCGCGCCAGTTCGTGCGCGCCGAGCAACCAGTGAGCGTTCGCCAGCGGCTCAGCGCCGCGCTGCAACTCGACCGCCAGCCGCAGGTTCAGCCGCGCAGCGTCGAGTCCCACGCGAAGGTCGGAATCCGACAAGACGATCCCCGGATCATTCCAGCCCGGCCACGTGTTTGAACCCAGGTTGAACGACATCGCCTTGGCCGTCCCTTTGAGCTTTGCCGCCAGTTCCGGGTCAGTCCCGGCAGACCGCCGCGCTTCGTCCAGACCAAAATCGATCCCGGATCGCGAAAGGGCAATCATCCCCGGCACATCCCTGTGCTCGTTGTACAGCCATTGGGAGGCCTGACGGTAGTGCTCAACGACCACGTCCGGCGTGCCCTGTGCCTCAATCCAGTCGGCGGCGGCATGCGAGTCGCTTTCGTCCAGCAGCCGCTTGATCTCATGCAACTGGTCGGACATCAGTATTATTCCCGGGCCCGGTTCTCCCGCCAGAATTGCCGGACCGACGGCTGCCAGTGCCGCGATCAGACAGGCCCGGCCGGCGCTCGCCATCGGTCGTTGTGGCATCTCGACACGCCTCCCGCGCGCTATGGCGCGCCCCACCCTCAAAGATCGACATTGTGATCCCGTGTGCCAACCGGCGCTAACGTTCGCCCAGGCGTTGCACATAACGCGAGAAATCCTGCTCCAGCGCCGCGATGGCGCCAAACGACGCTTCGAATTCCATCCGCCGCTGTTCGGGCGATTCCCATTGAAGTCGCGGTTTCGCGGCCAGCGATTTCAGATAGCCCACGAAGTCGTCCCGCCGCGCGCGAATCAGAAAGTACGACAAAGCCCAGCTCTCGGAGTACGCGTCGATCATCGCATCGGGATCGCGGAACCGGGTTTCGCTCGAAATCAGCGTCGACAGGGAATCCTCCTTGCGCCGGTTGCGCGCGTAGTCCCGGAACCTCGTGAGCCGCGTCACGTTCAAGCGCCCGGCCGTCTGCCAGCCGCTGCCGCTCCGCAGGTCCGGCGTCTCGAAGTACATCGCCAGCCCCTCCGTGAGCCACATCGGGTTGTCGGCGTAGCGCGTGTGCAGGCCGCAGTTGAAGGCGATCTGGTGCGTCGCCTCGTGCACGATCGTCGCCACGTTGGCGGGCGCCGCCGCGACGCGGCGGTTGACTTCGTCGGCGCTGGCGGCCGGCCCTCCGCCGACCGCAGAAGCCAGATCGTACAGGATGATCCGGTTGTCACGGACCGAGTAATAGCCGGCTGTCCCGCCAAGCTGTGGTCCCACGTCGCGCGCGGCGAAGTCGGCGTATTCCTGCTGCGTCCGGAAGACGATCGCCGGCAGTGGTGCGGCCGGTTCCTGCAGTTCCAGACCGGCCCGCTTCCAGTACGCCAGAAAACCGCGCAAGAGCCGTTCGAACAGCGCACCGACCCAATCCGCGTACTTGCGATCGGCGCTCGTGCAGATCACGTAGTGCTGCGTCGTGACAATCTCGAACTGGCCGCCCAGTTCCTCCCGCAGCGACGTCTCCAGATCCCTGGCATCGAACAATTGGAACGCTGTGGCCAGCGGTTCGCGCGCTTGCAGCCGGTCAGGAGTGATCGACCACAGCCGGCCGGCGCGGTCTTCGATCAGAATGCCGCCGTCTTCCGCTTCGACCAGCAGCCTTGCCTCCAGCGTCCGCGCGACCTGTTTGTCGTCGGCAAACGTCACCTTGAGCGCCGCATCCTCGGCCGGTATGCGTGACGTCGCCGTCGCGAGGATGAGCGACAGGATTGCACAGCCACGACCGCGTCTTGTGCTCACGAGAAGCGCCGCCTACGATCCAGAGGGACACGAAACCG
>CAZWGW010000759.1:0-3954 GCA_964633565.1 uncultured Planctomycetaceae bacterium | reverse complement strand
GTCCGCAGCGCGAGGCACACCCCTGCGATCACAGCGAACGTGTACCGGCTGGCGACGGGCAGCGTGTGGTGTACCGGCAGCACGCCGGTGCGCGTGTCGAGCGGCGTCCCCCATCGTCGCTGCCAGAACACATCAACCGCCAGCCAGGCGGTCCCCGACAACGTCGCGGCAATCAGCACCGCTTCGATCAGCTCAACGACCGACTGCGGCGTCGCGCTGCCGCCCAGTCCGAGCCACGGCGTCGCCCATGCGCAGGCCGTCGACAGCATTGTCAGCAGGACTGACGTGTAGGCAAAATCGTAGCCCCGCACGCGGAGCGCAATCGCCGCCGAACATGTGGCCAGCGCGGCCGTCCAGCCGACCGACCACCACGGCCGCACCGGGTCCGAGGGAAGACCGCGCAACGCCAGCGCGACGACGACCACCGCCAGAAACACACTCCACGACACCAGCGGGTCACTTCCGTCCGCACGCGGCACATCACTCGACCTCGCCGGGCGGCAGACAGCGATCGAGCTGGCAACCGCCAACAGGCACAGTCCGCTCGTCATGGCCCGGTAGGCCAGCCAGTTCCCGGCTGTATTCCAGTGGGAGAGCGTGGCCGACATCAGGATCACGAGCGCGAACGGCAGACCCAGCGCGAACATGATCGCGGAATTCGCCATGTCGTCACGCCGGTGCCACGCGTAAGCGAGCGTGCCGACAAACAGACTGACGTAGGTGGTGGGGCCGCCGAAGATTTCGATCACCGGCGGAATTCGAGCGGGCCAGGCCACGACGGCCGCCGTCGTCCAGATGAGCGGCACGGAGACGACGGCGAACGTCCACATCAACTGCAGGTCGAGCGCGGAGGGTGCTGTTGACGGCTTCGGGGATAGCCCGGGAGTGCGGAGTTCACTCCAGCGTCGCGCGAACAGCCAACCCGCGGAGTACACGCCGAGCGCCAGACCATTCCACACGACCAGGCGAGCCATGTCCGACGTGCCGAGCGGAAGGCCGTCGGTCCAGCGAAACAGCGCGCACCCCACGCAGGCCAGCAACTGCACCAGCAGCGAGCCGCCGATCGCATGCAGGGGGAGACGGTCCCGAAACGCGAACATGACGCTGGCGATCCCCAGGAGGGCGATCGGACCGGCATAGCTCCACAGCGGACCCAGATGATCAAACAGCGAACCGGCCACCGGTCCGAGCAGGCGTCGCGCACCGTATTCGGCGAACAGAAACCGCAGCGTCAACCCCAGCAGCGGCAGTGTCGACATCCCCAGCGCCAGACCGCGGGTCACATCCACGCATTCCGCGCTGCGCGCCGGGGGGCAATGGAAACCCGCGCGTTGTGCCACGAGTGCCAGGGGGCTCCGCACGGTCATCGCCGCCGCAATCAGCATTGCAAACAGGGCGAGTCCCCACCGCAGCGTGGATGCCGCCGCGACCTGTGACTCCATTCGCCCCGCAACAAGCAGCAGCGCTACGAGGAATGCCAGCAGCAAGCCCGAGAGCCGCGACGGCGTCACCCGTTCGCGCAGCGACAACAGCAATCCCACGATCACCAGCCCGAGCACGATCCACGACCCGGGACCGTGCGCATGGACATGGAGACCGGCCGCGCCCGGCGGCGCGAATCCGAGCACCGCCGCCGCCACGCCGAGCGTCACGGCGGCGAGGCCGCCCAGGACCCCCGCTGAGATCCGCCGTTGAAAGGCACTCCAGAGGGCCGTGCCGGCGACTCCGAACGAGAGCAGCACGATCACCACCCACAGGCTCGCGCTCTCGGGCGAAATGCGCGACGCCCCCGCGGCACCGGGAACGCGACTCAACTCGGCCGCAATCCCCGGCAACGCGCCCGCCAGCGCGAGCGCCACCAGCCCGCGCAGGGAGAGACCGAGCAAGACGCGATCGAATGTGAACCGCAGCCAGTAGGGCCGCAACAGTTGCCGCAATCGCGCGCTCGGCAGCCGCCGGACTCCCAGCCACACGAGACTCCACACCGCCAGCGCTCCGAGTTGCGCCTGCACGTAGCGTGGATCGTAATACACTCCGCGCCACCACGACGCCTCCCGGCAGGCGGCGATGACAGCGAACGAAACTCCCAACGTCGACAGCGCCTGGGCCGCCGTCATCACAAATCGCGACCGCCAGATGGCGGCCGCAACGCCCCACACAATGGCGGCCCACAGCGCGTAGCACGCATGCGTCACGAAGAACCCGCCCCTCACAAAAACGATTCCGGGCAGGGCGGCGACCGATGTCAGCATCGCCGCCACTGTCAGCGGCATGACAACGGCGGAGAAGAGCGGATCGTTCTCTCTTGTTGAACCCGCGTCCGCCGCCCGCCGGCTCAGCCACACGGCCGCCGCCGACATCCACGTCGCGTGCAGCAGCGCGGCGACGACCCACGGGTGCTGCAGCGAAATCGACGCCTGCTCCAGCCAGCCGAGCACCACGTCGTTGCGCAACAGACCATGCAGCAGCGCCAGCAACCCCAGCCCGGAGCCGAGCCAGGTGACGACCACGTGCCGGGCCCGCGGCGCGAGCCACATCACGATTGACGCATACACGCCGAGGATCACCGTGGCCAGTTCACTGTCCCTTCCGGACCAGAAGCCGGCATGGCAGCCGATCAGCACCGCGAATGCCGACAGGCCGACCGTGCTCCACAGGTACATGCGGCCGTCGTCGCGCCGCCCACGCTGCATCAGAAATCGGGCGGCCAGGACCAGCGCGCCGCAGTAAAACATGAGCGCCAGCCCGCTCCGTCCCATCAACAACACTGCCAGCAGTTCCTGTCCCGTGGGACGTGCGGCGATCGACACCATCCCCTGCACCAGATGCAGCGTCAGCACGACCACGAGGCCGAGGGCCGCCGCTGCTCCGGCATGCAGCGCCGGCAGGCCGGCCAGCACCGCCATCGCCGTCAGCGCCGCAAAGTCGATGACGCCGATCGCCAGCATCAGTTCCGGCCGCGGCCACGCCAGTGCGAGCGCCGCGAGCACGAGGCCCATCCCCAGGAGCGCGGTAAACGTCCCCGACGTCCGCGCCGCCGCCATGTCCGGCCCCGTCACCCGCTGATGAACGACCACCCCGATCGCGGTGATCATCACGGCGGCAAGATTCAGGCCGGGCGAAATGTCCGCCAGCGTCGACACGATCGCGCCGGACTTCCAGGCGAGCAACGCCAGCGCCAGCACCAGCGAGAACACGGCCAGACCCAGCAGCAGAAACGTCCGCGTGACCCGTGCCTCGGACAGCCGCCGCCCGGCCGCCGCCACGGCGAGTTGTCCGCCGGTCCCCGCCAGAAACGGCGCCAGCGGCAACAGCGCCCGCAGGTTGAGCGCCCACGTCCCCAGGCCGCTCTCCGTGATCCGCGACAGCACGATCTGCGAGGCCGATGCGCCCATGACGGAGACAAACAATGGCCACCACGGTCGGCGCAGCATCGTCCGCGCGGACGAGTAACTGATCCAGCCGTACGACAACAGTCCCACAACGACGGCCGCGATGTACCACGGATCGGACACCGCTCGCGGCCGCTGTTCAAACTCGGAAAGCGCGATGGCCGCCAGAAAGTTGAGCGGCACGAGCAGGGCCGAGATGATGAGCAGCCCGCGGCTCGTCGATTGCAGCTTCCACCGCCGGAGCGTGTACAGCCCCGCGCCGTGGATCGCGAGCGTGATCAGCATGAACAGCAGGGCCGGGAAATACGGGATCGCCTCCGTCAGCGTGGACCACAGGCTGATCACGAGGCCCACCGAACTGATGACGATCAGCATCCCGCTGACGACTTCGCCCCAGCGGATGTTCTTCTCTTCCATGAACGCCTGCAGCAGGTCCGCGAGCGTCCGTTTCGGTACCGCTGGCGCAACCTCGACGCGAGCCTCCACGGGGACAACTGCACGCTGACTCTCTAAACGTGCCTCCTTCCAAACCTCCGCGCTGCTTGGCGCTGACGCTGCCGCA
>CAZWGW010000758.1:0-3955 GCA_964633565.1 uncultured Planctomycetaceae bacterium | reverse complement strand
GCACGATCCATCAGCCGCCGCCCATTCAGCAGACGTTCGAAACCTCGGGATATGTGCTGTCCACGTTTGCCCCGCGGATGCTCGATACACATCCGGAAGCGATCAAGGTTCCGTACGTGCATTCAAACGTGGAATCCGACGAAGTGCTGTCGAAGCCGGACAATCCCCTCCGGTTTCATGTGACGCACGTCAACGCACGACAGCTCGATCCCGCGATCGAATTCCATGTTTACGACATCACGGTGGTGGAAAAAAGCCGAATCGAAGCTGAGCCTGCGAAAGACGAGCGGTGGGAGTTGCGGGCTTACGAGACGTGGCCCGTGCGTGACCACCCACAGGACTATTGGGAAGAGCTTAACGAAGCCATCCCCGCGCCCCCGCCGCATGGTGCGACCCGGCTGTTTGGAGTGCTCATGTCGAGACGAAGCGGCTGAGGTAAAGCTCCTGGGACGCCGATCGTGGAAAAGGTACCGCTGATTCTGCCATGCAATCGGCTCAGCTTTGTGACGGTTCGGACTTCAAGTCGATCTTGACGTCTTCGAGTCCACGTTCCGGTACCTCCTGTTCGAGGCCCGAGGTCTCTGGATTGCCGTACTTCTGCGGAATCTCGATCGGAGGCTTCGGTAACTGCGAGGGATCGTCCATGATCTCCTCCTTTCCGGGCTCCATCTCCACCTGAGGACCCACCCAGACGACCGCAACGCTGTGCTTACCAGGGGGCGCACCATCACCAGGTTCGTTTGTTCCGAGTTCAAACTTGCCATTTGCGTCCGTCACGCCGATGGCTGGGCGAGAAGCCCGACTCGACACGAATGTGACCTGGAACCCCTCCAGCGGCTTCCCCTCATACGTCAGCGTGCCGGAAACAGGGACGGTCTTGTCCGCAATCGCCACGGGTCCCGGCTGCCGTTCGCAGCCATTCGCGAGCAGACCAATAGCAGTGAACAGAATCCATGCGCAATAATTCGAATTCGCTGCGTGCGTCATGATGGGAATACCTGTTGCGTATAAACCCGCCACCTGCCGCAATATGCGCGCTCGCCTGCATCGCGGCATCAAGTCGGCAACTCACGGAGTCGCGAGGCGTCTCGAAACCTGGATGTGCCTGCGCGGCTACCACTCGCCGAAGACCTCGTTCCCTCCTTTGCTGCCGACAGCGCGCCACAACTTGTCGTCTACGTTTTCGCTGGCAAACCGCACGGCCCCATCGCCGAGCAGGACATGTGCTCCGCCTTCGTGGAAGCTGCGCGCCGCCAGGTGCCCGCGGTCCAGACCGACCTCCCGGATGCAATCGCGACGAACGGAATTGGGCGGCAGTGTGTGCGAGTAGTAGGTGGTGACGACCACTCCACGGTAGTATTGCTTGCCCCGATAGCGCCACGCGGAAAGAGCCGCGTTGTCGCATTCCGGGACCGCAATGATGTCGCCGGTGGGGCTGGCATCCCATGTCGCAAACGGCACGCGCGTCGCAACCTTGTAGTAGTTGGAATCGCCGACGGGCACGGCTACGGTTGTGGGTGAGCCGGCGGGACCAAGGAGAATTTCCCCAAAGAGGGCCGTATTGCTCATGCCGTCCGTAAAGTCTCGAAACTTCGCGCCAAAACGTCGTCCGAACGGCCCATTGTTGCTGGCGTAGTTGGCGTTGTTACCCAAGCTCTGCACGTAGTTTGTCGTGCCGCAACCACCCGGACACTGGCCGCCGCCGAGCACAAGGCCCGGTTCGCCAGGCTGGGAGGGACAATAGAAAACCTCCATTTTCTGTTCGCGAACAGTCAGATTGCTGGGATCGGTGTTGATGTTCCTATTGAAATTGAACAGGTTGAAGGCTGCAGTCTGCTCGAGATAGGGCATGATATGCGGATGTGGGGACGCGTCGCTGCAGAACGCGGCTGGAATGCCAACGCAGTTGAATGTCCCCGCCGGCAGCCTCAGGTGCGTCGATTCGTAATTGTGCAGCGCCAGCCCGATCTGCTTCAGGTTGTTCTTGCACTGCGTCCGCCGCGCCGCCTCACGCGCCTGCTGCACGGCAGGCAGCAGGAGCGCGATCAGGATGGCGATGATCGCAATGACCACGAGCAATTCAATCAGGGTAAAACCGCGGCTTCGATTCGTACGACGGGACATGATTGGACCTCCGATGGAAAGGACAGCCGCCACAAGGGACAGACAATGGCGGACCAACAAGCGATATGTAACAAGCCGAATGGCCGGCATGATATCCGTTAGATCGAGCGGAATCCAATCAGAAGGCAAAGCGTTCAACCCGGGCAGGGTGGGCATGAGACGCGCCGGTGCCGGCGGCTGTGCGCGACTTGCTCGTCCCGTGAGGCGATGATTCACACGATTCGGAACGCCGCGCTGCAGTTGCAACACTTGTCGGCAAAACGAGTTACGACGAGCGGTGACCGGGGAGAGCGTCTCGCGCGTCACGCAGACGAAATCCACATCGCGGGTGAAGCAACGCACGAATTCGGACTCGCCGCATCGGGTGCCTGTCATCGCCGGGGTGCAGCCGACTCTCCGCGCGATGCATTAACCTGGTGAATCGCGATTATTCCGTCAGGCGGGAGCCTGACCTACCGGCTGCTGGCAGCACGCTCCGCCTCCCGCATGACGCGCAGCATGTTCCCGCCCAGGATCCTGCGGATGTCGTCCGGCTGATACCCGCGGTCGAGCAGCACCTGCGTGATCCGCGGATACGCCGACACGTCCTCCAGTTGGGCCGGCACGGTCGTGATGCCGTCGAAGTCGCTCCCCAGGCCGACGTGGTCGACGCCGGCAACTTTCGCAATGTGGTCGATGTGATCGACGACGTCGTGAATCGTCCCCGGCACGAGCACGAGTGCCTTCTTCCATGCGGTCCAGGCCGACTCGAACTCCGCGTCGTCCGCATGCTTTGCCCGCAGTTCGCGCCGCACGGCGATCATCCGCTGCATCCGCTCGGCTGATTCCGGGACGACGAAACCCGAGAAGAAGTTCACCATCACGACGCCCCCGTTCTCCCTGAACTTGAGCAGGACTTCGTCGGGAACGTTTCGCGGGTGCCTGGCGACCGCGAACGCGGACGAATGCGAGGCGATCACGGGCGCCCGGCTCACGCGGAGGGCGTCCTCCATCGTCGCCACCGAAACGTGCGAGATGTCGACCAGCATCCCCAGCCGGTTCATCTCCTGCACCACCTCTTCACCGAATTCCGACAACCCATCGTGCTTTGCATCGTCCGTGGCGGAGTCGGCCCAGGAGAGCGTGTCGGAGTGCGTCAGCGTCATGTACCGCGCGCCGAGCTGATGGAACATCCGCAACAGCGACAACGACTCTTCGATGGCGTGCCCCCCCTCCATGCCGATCAGCGAGGCGATCCTGCCGGCCTGATGGATCCGTTCCACGTCGTCGGCCGTGTACGCCAGCTCGAACGTGTCGGGATATCGGGCGCACATCCGCCGCACGAGGTCGATCTGAGTGAGCACGTCGTGGGCGGCGGTCCCCCTGCCGGCGGTGTCGGCCGGGACGTAGACCGACCAGAACTGCGCGCCGACGCCCCCCTCCCGCAGCCGGCCGATGTCCGTGTGCATCCGCGGCTGGGGCTGCGCGATGTCGGCCGTATCGAATGAGGAGCCGAAGTTCGTCCGCATCTCCCAGGGCAGGTCGTTGTGGCCGTCGAAGACGAGGCTGGAGCGATGCAGTTCCATCGCGGCCTCGCTGACGATGACCGGCGCCGTGCGATCCGGCGGGCCTGCCGCGTCGTCAGCCCGTGCCACGCTCCCGGACAGGATGCTCAGGACAGCGACAACGGCCAATCGTGTGTCACGGCGCGACATCATGCCTTTTCAATTTCAGATCTGATGATTTGAGATTTCACAACGGCCGCCATTCATCGCGGTTCAAAAGGAACGACAGGACAATTATCGACAGGAAGATTCCCTGATGCCATAACGGCGGTCAATCGGTTTCAGCC
>CAZWGW010000757.1:0-3959 GCA_964633565.1 uncultured Planctomycetaceae bacterium | reverse complement strand
GCTGCGCCAGATCTTCGCGATGGCGATGCACAGCACGGCCAGCACCACGACGTACGCCAGCCGCCAGGCGATCGGGACCTCCGCCGCACGCGGGCTGATCATGACGACGATCGACGCCAGCGGCATCTGGGCCGCGCCGACAATCCGCAACAGCACGGCAAACCTGTCGCGGTAAGCCAGTCCCAGCACGATCACGGCGGCCCACAGCAGGTGGTAACTCGTCGTCATGCGGAACTCCGCGAGCGGCGTGGCGGGCAGCACCAGCCTGACGCCGGCTGCCAGCACGGCACTCGCCAGCGCGCCCTTCCACGACGAGCCGGCGCGGATCGACTGGATGAGCAGGACCGTGCCGATCGCGAGGAGCGGCCACGCTTGAGGAGCCGTGAACGCGGACCAGCCGATCGTACGTGGTCCGACGACGGACAGGAGCGCCGCGCTCGCCAGCGCACCGGCCCCGGCGCCGGTCACGCCACGCCACCACGCCCAACCCAGAAACGCCGTCTGCAGCCACACCGCCAGCCAGATCGGCGAGCCGAGGGTCGACGTGAACTGCTGCAGAAAGCCGCGAAAGACGATTCCATGGCTGTAGGGCCACGCCAGCACCAGCAGGAGGGGCGACGCCAGCAGCACGCGGCGCAGCAGCCGCTGGTTGCCCGTGACGAGCCCCCCTTCCAGCAGGAGCAGCATGACGGCGAGCGCCGGCGGAATCAGGAAGTACGGTCCCCACATCGTATCGAACGCGATCGCCCGGCCGCCGCTCGGCAGGTCGACCCAGATCGGCCCCGTGGGACCGAACGTCATGCACAGGGCGAACGTCCGCAGCGCCACCGCGCCGATAATGACGCCGAACGCCGTCCACGGAAACCACGGCCAGTTCCAGGGGGTGCCGTTGCCGGCAACGTAGGCCGGACCGCGGCGGACGGCCGGCAGGAGGAACAGCAACAGTCCGGCCGCCGCCACGGGGAACAGGAAGATCATCCACTCCAGGACCGGGGCCGATCGGGGATGCAGTGCCGGCGAGCACCACCAGGGGGCGACGTAGAAGAGCAGCAGCAGCGGGTGATAGGGGATGCGGTAGGCCGCGCCGAGCCGGATCCCCGCAGTTCGCAGCACGACCTCCGTCAGGGCCGCGGAAAAGACGAACCCGACCAGCAGCAGCAGAACACCCCCGGCTGCGGACTCCATCGTGACGAACAGGTCGTCCGCGCTGATCGAGACCGCGAGGAACAACAGCAGCAACAGGAGCAGGATCGAGCGGGCGTCCTCCCACACCTTTCCCTTGCGGACGATGAGCACTCCGATCAGCGCCAGCAGCGACGTGTAACCGGCCAGCACGCCCATCATGATCCAGCAGTTGATCGCGCCGATCCGCAGTTCGCCGTAGGCGCTGCGGACCGCGAACAGCATGAGGACGGCACTGATGGCGTAAAAGGGGTTGTGGTTATAGAGCCAGGAAACGACCGGCGCGCGCACGGGGCTGG
The DNA here is from genome assembly GCA_964633565.1 of uncultured Planctomycetaceae bacterium. Taxonomy (GTDB): domain Bacteria; phylum Planctomycetota; class Planctomycetia; order Planctomycetales; family Planctomycetaceae; genus CAZWGW01. The sequence goes on along the minus strand of CAZWGW010000757.1, from coordinate 2,478 downwards.
GGGACATGGCGAGGCTCCTCCCGGGATGGATGGGATGACGGGAAATGACTGGGGATGCGAGGATCCAGGTAGCCAGCCATTCCTACGCTGCCGATCCATCCGGCCGTGGGAGAAAATCCCGCCGGGATCGAATTACGGTTGCAGATGCTTGTCAAAAAACGCAAACATCGCCGTCTCGGCCCGCTCGGCGTCGGCCCCCTTGAATCCGTGGCCCGCGTTCTCCAGCGTCAGGAGTTCCACCTCGACTTCCGCCGCCTGCAGCCGGTCCCTGATCCAGACCGCCTGCTCGTGGGCGACGTATTTGTCCTCGGTGCCGTGCAGGAGCAGCGTCGGCGCGGCATCCGGCGTCACCCAGTAGAGAGGGCTGGCGAGGATGTGCTTGCGGTGCTCCTGCGTATCGTCGCCCCCCAGCCAGAGCGGCAGGACTTCGGCCGCGTCGACGCTTTTGCCGTACGACTTCGTGAAGTCGCTCGGCCCGTAATAGTTCACGACGCACGTTGCGCGGCTCGACTGTTCCGGGTGACCCCCGTCCCCCTCAAACTGCGCCACATCCCCCGTGACCCCCAGGAACTGCGCGAGGTGCCCGCCGGCGGAGTCGCCGACGACGCCGATCCGCGCAGGATCGATCCGGTACGTGTCGGCATTGGCCCGGAGCCAGCGCACGGCGGCTTTGACGTCGTGGATGGCTGCCGGGAACTGGTATTTTGGAGCAAGGCGATAGGTGACAGTCGCCGCCACGTACCCGCGTGCGGCCAGCCGGCGACAGAGGTCGTCCCAGCGTTCGCGTTTCCCGGCGCGAAAGCCGCCGCCGTGGATGCACAGCACCGCAGGTCGCCGGCCGTTGGACGCGGCGGGGCGGGCGAGGTTGAGCTGCAGGTGCTGGTCATCGGGATTGGAGTATTCGATGCCGGTCTCGAAGACGACGTCGTCGGCCGCGAAGGAGACGCGGGTTAAAGCGAGTGGTGTCATCAGTGAGAGAGCGAGCAGCAGGTGGTGTGTTTTCATGCGGATGCTCCGGAAGGCGAGACGTGCGGATTGTAGCGTGTTGCCAGTGGTACACCATTAGAGCCGATTCCGTCCCCCGCCTGTCAGTAGTACCCATCGCGACTTCCGTTCCGTACGATAGACGTCGACAGGATTTGCAGGGCGCAGTGCACCGATGGGCGAGAGACACGCGGGAGGCTTTGATGCTTTGCGGATACCACACAGGCGTGATCTCGGTCTTCGCTCTCTGCACCCTCTCGGGTTGCGGCGGACGGGATCTTGAGGTTCCGACACAGTTGTCTGGTTCGCAACTGGCGGTCACGCCCGCATCGGAGGTCGCTGCATCACCCGACGTCGCGCGGCATATCGTCATGGTGGAGGCGCAGACGCGGCCGCGCGCCATCTCGCGCAGCTTTCCGGCGCTCGTGCTGGCCTGCGACGGCGCCTCGTCGTTGCTCCTGTCGGCCTCGTGGGGCGCGGAGCCGTTTCCGACGGGGGAAAAGAACGGAACTCCGATCGGCGCAATCTTCCTGCGCGAGGAGGAACAGCCGGTGGAGATCATTGCCTGCGAAGAGCGATCGGGAGTGTCGGTCCTGGCCGTGGAGAAGGCCCTGCCGCCCCTCCCGCGCAAGTTGCTCGCTGGACCCGTCGAGGCTGGCGATCGCCTCCACGGACTCATCGTCTCGGAGCAGGCGGAACCCGAGCGCGTTCCCCTGGACGTGGTGGGAGTCGGCCGGACGTTCCGTCGTCAGACGACTTCGGACGAATGGATCGGCGTGGAAGGAACCATTCAGTTTACTGGCGGACAGTTCGGGAATCCGGGCGCGGTGCTGCTCAAGGACGGCAAGGTGGCCGCGATTTTCCTGGAGAATGAAGGGGACGTGTCCCGACGATTTGCCCTGCCGATTCGACAGGCCGTGGAGGCATACGAACGACTCACGGCAGTCAACCGGGATTAATCGGGGGACGTCGATGAAAACCGACTTCTCACCGCAGCCCGGTCGTGGAGCGCTGCGCCGCGTGGTTGTTCCGATCGATCCCTCAGCGTGAACCTACCTGGGTCGCGCAGGTGCTCGGGGCCTCTTCCCGGGGAGGAGCCATGCTCCTTCGCCACACCCACTTCGTCGCCGGAGTGTAGCAATGCCGCGCGAACCGCTCAAGATCAAGAAATCCCCGACGCGAAACCGCGAATCGAGCCGTGCTCGGTGGGTTGACAGCCGAGCGTTAAGTTCGTTCGCTTGGCGGTTTCGCGCTTCTTGATTTTTCAACCGGGAAAGGAATGAAAGGGGGATTCCTTTCCCCTGAACTCAGCCATCGTGGCTGATTGCTTCGATTTGCCGACGGGAGCGGAGCAAGTTGCAGGCAGCATAGCGAGCGCCGCGCCGGCTGGCAAAACTTTTTTTTCAAAAGAACTTAATTCCATGACCGCGTTATCTTCGTCCCCCTTGCGAGCACTGCTTATAGCAACTCGCCCCAGCGAAACAATGCGGCTTT
>CAZWGW010000756.1:0-3965 GCA_964633565.1 uncultured Planctomycetaceae bacterium | reverse complement strand
GTTCCTGTGGCAACACTCCAACTCCAAACTGCCGCAGGGCTTTGTCAATGACTGGCAGGAGATGGGCGTCTGTTCGGCCGCCTACGTGGACGGCGACCGGATGTGGTACGTGAATAACCGCGGTGAAGTCTGCTGCCTCGACACCGAAGGCTTCCACGACGACGAGAACGACGGCCCCTTCACGGCGGAAGACTCGACGAACAAGGATGAGGCCGACGTCGTCTGGATCTACGACATGATGGGCGAACTCGGCGTGTCGCAGCACAACATGGCGAGTTGCTCCGTCACCGCCGTGGGCGACATGCTGTTCGTGTGCACCTCCAACGGCGTCGACGAATCGCACATCAACATCCCCGCTCCCAACGCCCCCAGCTTCTTCGCGATGGACCGCAACACGGCCAAAGTGCTGTGGACCGACAAGTCCCCCGGTCTGAACATCCTGCACGGCCAATGGTCGTCCCCCTGCTACGGTGAGCTCGCCGGGCAGGCGCAGGTCATCTTCGCGGGCGGCGACGGCTGGCTGTACAGCTTCGACCCCGCCGGCGACGGAGCCGGCAATGCCAGGCTCCTCTGGAAGTTTGACTGCAATCCCAAGACCGCGCTCTACTCCGTGCGCGGCCGCTCCGAGCGCAACCACATTATCGCCACACCGGTGATCTACGACGGTCTGGTTTATGTCGCCGTCGGAGAAGACCCGGAACATGGAGAAGGGGTCGGCCATTTGTGGTGCATCGATCCATCAAAACGCGGCGACGTGAGTTCCGAACTGGCGCTCGACAGGGACGGTAAGGAACTGCCGCCGCGGCGGCTGCAGTGCGTCGACGTCAAGGCCGGCGAAAAGGTCGCACCGAACCCGAACTCCGCCGCCGTCTGGCACTTCACCGGATTCGACGTCGACAAGAGCGGGAAGGTGGAATACGAGGAAGAAATGCACCGTTCCTGCGGCACCGTCGCCATCAAGGACGACATCCTGTACATCGCCGACTTCAGCGGCGTGTTCCATTGCCTGAACGCAAAAACCGGCGAAGGCTACTGGAACCACGACATGTTTTCCCAGGCGTGGGGTTCACCGCTGATTGCCGACGGCAAGGTCTATATCGGAAACGAGCAGGGCACCCTGCTCGTGTTCGAGCACTCGAAGCAACTGAACCTGCTCGCCGAGAACGACATGAAGAACTCGGTGTTCAGCACGCCGATCGTGGCCAACAACGTCATGTACATCACCAGCAAGAACATGCTGTACGCGATTGGTACGGCGAAATAGCCCCGCGCGAGCGCGCTGGAGAAGCCCGGTTTCCTCAAGAGACCGGGCTTTTTTGCGCGCGCGGGGATTGACGGCCGCGAGCGATGGGTCGAACCTTGCAGACTCTTCTTGACCGCTGTGAATCTGCAACTCATAATTGCGAGCCGAGGCCGTCAGCGGGCGTACCAGAGGGGAGCGACATGATCCGTTTCCTCGCGGCGTTGGGTGCGGCAGTGTGCGTGGCGACGGTCAGCGACGTCCGTGGGCAGGACCCTGCTCCCCGCGGCGCGCATCGGCACTTTGGCGATTCGACGGCCATTGGATCCCGCTGGAACTCGTGGTCCACCGCGTCCGGCGGCATTGGATCATGGACCGGCCAGCCATACCGCTCCCCCGGCGACACGTCGACCGGCGGATACTACTTCCGCGCCGGGAGCGCCTGCTATCTGCCGTACGACTATTACGGCGCGGTCGTCGACTATGGCATGTTTTATGGCGCTCCCCTGATTCTCGCTCCTTACCAGCCGGAAAACTATCAGCCGTTCCCCGCCGGCGACCCGCGGCTGCAGCAACTCATCGACGAGAACCAGGGTGCCACGCACGAACCGGCGGTCACGTTTCCCTCCGAGGAACTGCCGCAGCGCTTCATCCCCCCCTCCACGGCCGCCGCGAAACTCCGCAGCATCCGGTCCGAGCACGAGGGGGACCTGCAGCTCGGCAACCTGCAGTTCGTCATGGCCGCGCGGCGCTATCGGGAGGCGCTCACCGCGGCGGAGGACCGGCCTGAACCATATTTCCGCCTGGCGTTTACCGAGGCAGCGCTCGGGGACTTTTCCGAAGCCGTGCGACTTTACAAACTGGGGCTCCAGGTCGATCCGGGCTGGCCTGATCACGGCCCAACGCTCATTGAACTGCTTGGACAGGGAAACCTCCTGACTAAAACGCAGATCAAACAGCGCGTCGCCGACTGGACACTGGAAAATCCGCGCGACCCCGACCGGCTCTTTCTGCTGGGGGTGCTGCTCCACAAGGACGACACGGCCGATAAGGCCCGCATCCTGTTTGAAACTGCCGCCGCGCTGGTCGGCCGGAAGCCCTATCTGACGGCATTCTTGAACGCGGGATCCGCCCCTGCGGGCGCTGACCAGGCGGTGGCAGTCCCTGCGGACAAACTTCCGCCGCCCCCCGCGCCGGACGGCGCGGGCCTCATTCCGGCCCCCGGATTGCCCGCGCCGGCCGAACCGGTCCTACCCCCCCCGCCTGCCGCACCGTGATGCGGACGGTCTGGTCCCCGTGCCCGCGCCGCGATCCAACTGGCGTCGCCTGAATCCCGGAAACCGGTTATTCTCCCCGCACCCTTGGCGCACGGCGGCGGCGTCGCTGGATGCGCCAGGATTTCGTGCGTCGTCAGAATCCGGCTGCCGGAATTCGAACTCGCGACACCTACAATTCAGTCCACGGTCGATTGTCGGAGCCATGCCATGTGCAGAATGCCACGAATCCTGGCCCTGGTCCTGCTGTCAAGTCCCGCCCTTATTGGACAGGTCCGGGCGCAGCAGGCTGGCGACGAAGTGCTGCCGAAGGCCGAAATCAGGCTGAAGATCAAAAGCGAGGTCATCGACACGGTCGGTCCGGCCGACGTCCTGACCGTCGAACAGGTTCGCGACCAGTGGCTGTGGGTGACGACGCCGTCCGGCAAGAGCGGCTGGGTCAAGTCCGATGCGGTGACGTTGCGTCAGGATACAGCGCCCGCACCCCCCGAGGACGCCGCCCCGGCTTCCCCGGATGTGCCCGAGTCCCCGATTGATCCCGAGGCCGACCGGTTGTACCTGATCGGCGCTGTCGGCGGCTCACACGTCTATACCACCTACGCCTACATCGGCGTCCTGGCCGACAGCCTGAGCAAGGAACTGTATACAAAAGAGCAGATCCAGGAACTGCTGAATGAGACGATCGCCATGTCGGAGAGCCTCCTCAAGCAATTGCGCAAGGTTCGTGCCGGAGGCCTTTCCGACACCGACGCTGCGGCCATCGACAACATGATTGAGATCTACCGACTGCTGCAGGACGAGGCCCGCGCCGCCGCAAAGTTTGCCGAATCGCGGACCACGGAGGACGCCGAGAAGTTCGACAAAGTCCGCACGACGGTCTGGCCCCGGATCGCGACTTTGCTCGGTCTCGAGAAACCCACGGAAGAGTCGCCCACACCCTGATCCGCGCGCCCATCGGCCGGCGGCGTTCGACTCGCCTCCGGCCGCTCGGTCATTCACGCCGTTGAAACAACAAAGCCTCCCCCGGTTTCCGGGAGAGGCTTTTCCATTGGATCGACTCGCGCGGACTCCGTCGTTACGGCGTTTCGGTCGTCGCAGCACCGCCCTCTGGCGTCGTCGCCGCACCACCCTCGGGGGTCGTCGCCGCACCACCCTCGGGGGCCGTCGCCGCACCGCCTTCAGGAGTCGTCGCCGCACCGCCCTCGGGAGCCGTCGCCGCGCCCCCTTCAGGGGTCGTCGCTGCTCCGCCTTCGGGGGTCGTCGCCGTGCCGCCGCCAGTCGGAGTCGTGGCCTCTTCAGCCGCACAACCGACCAGCCAGCCTGCAAAGGCCAACATGCACACCATCGACAGTAACTTCTTCATCCGTCTGCTCCTCTCAATGCGAATTCGCCGGACACCGCTCCCGGCATTCACGATCGGCCGGGACCCCGAGGAATTGAGGTTGAGTCCA
>CAZWGW010000755.1:0-3973 GCA_964633565.1 uncultured Planctomycetaceae bacterium | reverse complement strand
GGATCGCCTCGCATCGCGCGCGGTGCAGCGCCTGCGTCTGTGGAGCGCTGGATTGAACGTGGTATGTCGCCGGCAGCGTTATCGACAGCCGGCGCTCGGCCGGGTGAACGGGAAGCAAAGCAGAGATCATGGCCAAGCAGAAACAGGTCGTTGCCCAGGTGAAAGTTCAGATTCCGGGCGGACAGGCGACCCCCGCGCCCCCGGTGGGGACGTCGCTGGGTCCGCACGGTGTCAACATCGGGCAGTTCGTGCAGCAATTCAACGAGCGGACGCGCGCGATGAACGGGACCGTTATTCCCGCCATCATCACGATCTACAACGACCGCACGTTTGAGTTCGTATTGAAGAGCCCGCCGGCCTCGGTCCTGCTCAAACAAGCCGCGCAAATCGCCAAAGGGTCGGGCAATCCCAAGGCGGAGAAGGTCGGGACGGTGACGCAGGCTCAACTGCTGGAGATCGCCAGGACCAAGGCCGAAGACCTCAACGTGTCGGACATGGAGCACGCTGCACGCATCATTGCCGGTACGGCGCGCAGCATGGGGATCGACGTCGTCGGGTGATCATCAACGGAGAGCTTGCGGCAGGCAGTCAACACAGCAGTCGGGATATCGACAGATGGCACATACATCGAAACGTCAGAAGTCATTGCAGCAGAAGGCGCTCGACCTGTCTCCCGCCAGCGTGCGTCAGGCGGTCGAGACCCTGAAGGGGCTGGAGTCGTCGCTGCCCAAAGGGGTCAAGCCGTGCCGGTTCGATCAGACGGTCGAACTTGCCGTCCGGCTCGGCATCGACTCCAAACAGGCCGAACAGATCGTGCGCGGTTCGATCGTGTTGCCGCACGGCATCGGCAAGTCGCAGCGCGTGCTGGTGTTCTGCCAGGGGCCGAATGTCGCGGTCGCGCAGCAGGCCGGCGCGGATCATGTGGGTGGGAAGGAACTGGCGGACAAGATCAAGGAGGGCTGGATGGAATTCGACGTGGCGATCGCCACGCCGGACATGATGTCCGTCGTCGGCCCTTTGGGCCGTGTGCTCGGTCCGCGCGGCCTGATGCCCTCCCCCACAGCCGGGACAGTCACCCAGGATGTGGCGTCGGCGGTGCGGGAATACAAGGCCGGCAAGGTGGAGTTCCGCAACGATACGGCGGGGATCGTGCATTGTGTGGTCGGAAAAATGTCGTTCGACGCGGACAAGCTGGCCGACAACGTCGAGTCGCTGCTCAATTACATCCGGACGCTGAAGCCGACCACGGCGAAAGGGGTGTACATTCGCAGCATTACGTTGTCCGCCACGCAGATGCCGGGTATCCCGATTGTTGCCGTCTGAGACGGCACGCAGTGGCTTCACCGAACGGTTGGTAAACGTGGAACGCAGGTTATGAGCAAAGCCGTCAAGCAGATGGTGATCGACCAGATTCGCGGCCGCATTGGCGAGTGCCGTGAACTGCTCGTGGTGAATACGTCGAAGCTGGACGCCGTCACCGACAACAGGTTCCGCGTGGCATTGCGGAAAAAGGGAATTCACCTGCTGCAGGTGAAGAACACGCTGGCGCAGCGCGCCTTGTCGGATGCCGGCGTGGGCCAGATGGGGGACGTCCTGTCCGGTCCATCCACGCTGGTGTGGGGGGGAGAGGACATCGTCGCGCTCTCAAAGGAGATCGCAAAGTGGGCCCGGGACATTGAGAAGCTCGAAATCAAGGGGGGCACGGTCGAGGGGCAGGTCGTCGACGCGAACGGTGTGGTCGAATTGAGCAAGAGTCCCGGCCGGCTGGAATTGATCGGTCAGATTGCGGGGCTGTTGCTCAGTCCGGGCGCCCGGGTTGCCGGGGCCCTGCTTGGTCCGGGTGGGACGATTTGCGGGCAGCTCAAGGCGATGTCCGAGAAGGAAGGAGAAGGAGACGCGGCCCAACCGGCGGCGCCCGCGGCCTGACGCGGGAGACAAATCCGATATTGCCCGCACCATCCGGTGTCCGGGACTGATTCACACCATACTCAATGACTGCCGCAGCGGATTCGCCAAGCCGCAACGGCGCTGACTCGAAGGGAGACCATCCATGGCGACTGCTGAGGCAACGACTCGTGAATTTGACGCTCCGACCAGGGAGATGGGCGATAAGCTCGTCGGCCTGACCCTGCTGCAGGCGAAGGCTCTGGCGGACTACCTGGAAGAGGTCCACGGCATCAAGCCGGCCGGCGGCGGTGTGATGATGGCGGCCATGCCAGGCGGCGGTGCTGCTGCCGCCGAAGCCGCGCCGGAGAAAACAGAGTTCGACGTCGTTCTGGCGGCGTTCGGCGACAACAAGATCGGCGTGATCAAGGCCGTCCGCAGCATCACGGGCCTGGGTCTCAAGGAGGCCAAGGAACTCGTGGAGAGTGCTCCGAAGCCGGTCAAACAGGGGATCGCCAAGGACGAAGCCGAGAAGGTCAAGAAGGAGCTGGAAGACGCCGGGGCGAAGGTGGAAATCAAGTAGGTCCGCAGCGAGGAATTGTGCGGACGGCGGCAGGCCGGCCAGGGGACCGGAAACTTTTGCCGGCAGGCTTGCTGTTCCAGTACAGGTCGTCATAATGCGGCGTCTGGGGGTCGGGTGGTGTCGTTGCGCCGGGGCAGGAAGCGCACCCGGCGTGCACTGACTCGTCCTCGTTACCGAACCGGAAGGGGGCCGGGTTGACGGAGTTGCGGAGTCGAGCTGGCTCGCCAGGCATTGTTGCCATCGCTGGGCTTGCCAAAGGGAAGGCTGCGCGCGTGGTGTGCGCCGGTTCGTCCCCCAGCCGTTGTACGTTCGCACCCCGCCCCCACTCCTGCGGCCCTGTTCACGACCGCCCCCCCGCTTCGACCGCGTTCGCGTTTCGTGCTTGCATCGAAGATCGCCGTCCTCCCGTTTCCGCAAGGATGCCGCCCACCACGTTTCGCCGCCCACCGCTCCGACCTGCTGCGTTCATCGTGCCGAATCCGTCCGCGAGTTGATCAGGGGAACCGCATGCCGATTTCCGCCCAGCGCACCATCGATTACAAAGAGATTCGCAACTTCGGCCGCATCGCGGGGACGTTCGAACTGTCGGACCTGACCCAGATCCAGACGGAGTCGTATGCCCGCTTTCTGCAACTGGACAAGCGGCCCGAAAGCCGGACCAATCAGGGACTCGAGGAGATCCTGCGCGAAGTCTTCCCGATCGAAAGTTACGACGGGCAGTATCGGCTGGAATACCTCCGGTACGAACTTGGAAAACCGCGCTACACGCCGACCGAATGCCGCCAGTTGCGACTGACCTACGGCCGGCCGTTCCGCATCTACCTGCGGCTGGTCAAGGAACAGCCGATCGAGGAAGAGGTGTACCTCGGGGACATGCCGATCATGCTCGGCGGCGGCGAGTTCATCATCAACGGCGCCGAGCGAGTCGTCGTGAGCCAGTTGCACCGCTCACCCGGAGTGGACTTCATGCTGACCATGGAACAGGTCGAGCGGAAGACCTATTCCTGCCGGATCATCCCGGAGCGCGGGAGCTGGATCGAGCTGGTCGTCAGCAAGAAGGACGCACTCGGAGTGCGCATCGACCAGAGCGGCAAGTTCTCGGCCATGACGCTCCTGCGGGCGATGGATGCCGCGTATTCGACCGACAGCGCGCTGGTCAAGCTGTTTTACACCGTCAAGAGCGTGAAGGTGGTCAAGTCGTCGGACATGGAGACGATCGCCGGGAAGTACGCCGCCGAGGACATCGTTTACCCCGCGGGGCACGAACGCTGCGGCGAGATCATTGTCGAGTGCTGCCATCCGATCACGAAGTCGCTGGCGAAAGAGATCGGAGAATCGGGTCTCAAATCGGTCGACGTGATCGAGCAGCTCGACGACCAGTTGATCGTCAACAGCATCCTTGAGGACCGCACCGGCAGTCATGAGGAGGCGCTGCTCAAGATTTACCAGCGGCTGCGGCCGGGCAACCCGCCCCAGCTCGAGAAGGCGAAGGAGCTGTTCCACGAG
>CAZWGW010000754.1:0-3976 GCA_964633565.1 uncultured Planctomycetaceae bacterium | reverse complement strand
GGGCCCGAACTCACTGCGGCAGTACAATTCGGCCCTCCTCATCGACCGGCGCGAGGGGATTGCGGGGCGGTACGACAAACTGCATCGCGTGCCGTTCGGAGAGTATATCCCGCTCGCGGACAGCATCCCCTGGTTGCAGCGGATCATGCCGTTCGCAGGCCCCCTGGGGCTCTCCGCCGGGCGTAACATGCACGTGTTCAATTCGGAGGGTTATCGTCTGGTTCCGCTGATCTGCTTCGAAGATACGGTGCCCCAGCTTGTCCGCGAGATGATCCGGGCCGGGGGAAAGAAAGACCGTAAAGTCGATTGTCTGGTCAACCTGACAAACGACGGCTGGTTCCACGGCTCGAGCGAACTGGATCAGCATCTGATCACGGCGTCGTTCCGATGTATCGAGACGCGTACGCCCATGGTGCGGGCCGTGAACACCGGCATCTCGGCCTTCATCGACGGCGACGGAATCGTCCGCGAGCCGGAGGTTTTCCTGGACTACGATGCAAGCCGCAACAGGGCCGACGGGCAGCGGACCACGATGCGTGATCCGGCCACCGGAGCCTATCGGAAGCAACTCAATGCCCTGCTGGTCAGCAACGTGCCGCTCGACAACCGCAGCAGCCTGTACGTGCGGTGGGGGGACTGGTTCGCGGCGCTGTGTGCCGCCGCCTGCGTGGTGCTGCTCGTTCCTGCGAAGTTCTTCGGGTTGCGGCCGGCGTGACGACAAATTCGCTGTACGGACCGTCCTGCGGGCGGCCGGCACTATTGAAACCGGCCCCCGGTTTTCGCGAAACTGGGGCCATGCGCTCCACCGGATTCAGGTCCCCGGCCCGCAACCGCGCGATGACGATCGCCGTCATCGCGTCGACAGCGATCCTTTGCGCAACGCTCCGCGGCCGCAGCGACGAAACGCGTGAACCCGAGCCGCCCATCACCGACGTCGACCGTGAGCACTGGTCGTTCCAGCCGCTCACCCATCCGCGACCGCCCGAAGTGCGCGACGCGGGGTGGTGCCGCACGCCGATTGACCGGTTCATCCTCGCAGAGTTGGAAAAAGGCGACCTGCGCCCGTTGCCACCGGCCGACAGGTGGACCCTTCTCCGCCGCGTGACGTTCGACCTCACCGGGCTGCCGCCGACGCCGGAAGACATCGCGGCGTTTGAAGCCGATCACGACCCACAGTCATACGAAAAGGTCGTGGATCGCCTGCTGGCCGGCCGGGCGTACGGCGAGCGCTGGGCGCAGCACTGGCTCGACCTGGCGCGGTTTGCCGAGACCGACGGTTTCGAGCACGACCTGCTCCGTCCCAACGCATGGCGCTATCGCGACTGGGTCGTCGAATCGCTCAATTCCGACTTGCCGTACGATGAGTTCATCCGGCTGCAGTTGGCCGGCGATGAGCTGCGGCCGGGCGACGCGTCGGCCCAGGTCGCCACCGGGTTCCTGCTGTGCGGACCGGACATGCCGGACATCAACTCGCAGGAGGAGCGCCGCCACAATTTCCTCAACGGCATCACGGGGACGGTCGGTTCGATCTTTATGGGACTGCAATTCGACTGCGCCGCTTGTCACGACCATAAATACGACCCGATCAGCCAGTTTGACTACTATCGGCTGCGGGCATTCTTCGAGCCGGCGGAGCTGTTCCGCGAGACTCCCATCCCGTCGCTGGCGGACCAGGCTGCGATGGAGCGATTTGAGCAGGAGCGCGCGGAGCGCTGGCGGCAGCTTGAGGCGGAGATCGCCCAGCTCCGCACCGACAACACCGACGCGAACGCGGCCCGGATCAAGGACTTGGAAAAGGAACTTTCGGGGGTCAAGTCCGCCAAGACGCCGCTCATGCCGATGGCACGCGTCGTCAGCGAGAAGAACGCCGAGGCCCCCGCGAGTCATCTCTGGATCCGCGGCGACGTCCGTCGCCGCGGACCGGAGGTCGAGCCGGCCTTCCTGCGGGTTGTGAATCCCGGCGCGGAGGCCGTGCCGCCGGCCCGCGCCGACGCCGCGACGACTGGCCGCCGCACGGCGCTTGCCGACTGGCTCACCCGACCGGACCACCCGTTGACCACGCGTGTGATCGTGAATCGTATCTGGCAGCATCATTTTGGCCGGGGCCTGTGCGCCACGCCCAGCGATTTCGGCCTGATGGGGGATTCCCCCACGCATCCGGAATTGCTGGACTGGCTCGCCACGGAACTGCCGCGTCGCGGCTGGAGCCTCAAGGAACTGCACCGGCTGATCGTCACGTCGTCGGTATACCGGCTCGCATCGCGCCCGGCGTCATCAGAAACCGATGCCGATTGGCGCGCACTGCTGGAGTCCGACCCCGACAACCGATTGCTGGGCCGCATGCGACGTAACCGACTCGACGGCGAGGCGATCCGCGACGCCATGCTCGCCGCGAGCGAGCGGCTGTGCGACAACGCGGGGGGACAGGGCGTGCGGCCGCCGCTGCCGGCGGAAGTTGTCAGCACGCTGCTCAAGGACCAGTGGCCCGTCACGCAGAATGAGGCCGATCAGCGGCGGCGGAGCATCTATCTGTTCGTCCGCAGGAACCTGCGATATCCCCTGTTCGAAGCGTTCGACCGGCCCGATACCAACCAGAGTTGTCCGCGCCGCAACGAGACGACCATTGCCCCGCAGGCGCTGGAACTGCTCAATTCCGAGTTCTCGCTGGAATGCGCCACGGACCTCGCCGCGCTGCTCAAACAGGAGTGCGGCGAAGATCCGGAAGCGCGGATCAATCGCTGCTATCTGCGCACCCTCGGCCGGTTGCCGACGGCGGAGGAGCGCGACCGCGCGATGGCGTTCGACCACGAGGCCCCGCTCGTTGATCTGTGCCTGGCGTTGTTCAACCTGAACGAGTTCGTCTATGTCGACTGAGGCCGCTTACGGAGCCCCTTCGACGCCCGGGGGCAAAGGGACGGCCAGATTCCGTCCTGCTGCTCCGGCCGATCTCTCAAACGCGGCGCGTTGAATCGGCTGCGGTCCGTGGATCACCACAGCGGCATGCAACTGCTCAAAGTCCGGGTCGTTCGTACGAATCCTGACCGCTCTGATGGCCCGGCCCGGCGGGACGTCACCGGCCACCGACACCCGAATCGGAGTCCGCTCGTTTCCGTTTTCATCCTGCTCCCGCGGCAGCACCTCGACGGTGACGAATTCGAGCGAACAGGTCGCCTCCAGCACTTCCAGGCCGCTGCTGCGATAATCCGTGACATAGATCGTCCGCGAATCCGGTTCCCCCGTGAGCTGATAGAAATAGATCTCTGGCGGTTCCACGCTCACTTTCCGCTCCGGAAGTGTGAGGCGGAACACCAACTGATCCTCATGCAGCCGCTGATCGGAATAGTGCACACCCACCGTGTACGCGTGCGGGCCGGCTGACTCGTTGGCCGTGCGGACTGAGACGTAGAACCGGCCCCGCTCCCCGGGAGCGTAGACCTCCTTGTCGCCGACCAGTTGCGGGTTCAGGCAGCCGCAACTCGGCTCGAGTTTCGTGATGGTGACGGGGGCGTCTCCGGCGTTGACAAAATCAAAGTGTGCCGGGATCACCGGACGCGGCGTGACTTCGCCCAGGTTGACGGCGTACTGGCTGAACGCCAGTGGCGGGAGTTCCGGCTGGTTATGGATCGGTGCCGCGGGCGTCGATCCGACATGGGCCACGACCGCGGCGAAGAATGGCAGCAGCGCAGCGCAGGACAGGCTGCGCGAGATCATCCGTGACATGGCGCGTCCTTGCGAAGTGACGTAATCCCCCTGAGGGGCGGAGCTTCTATCAGATCGAACAGCAGGCGGCAAGACGAGGCGCGCGGTCCCGCGCCGGTCAACGATGCACGGTCACCGGCCGCGGCTGAACCAGTCTGGTCAGTTGCGGCACGTCGAACTCCTGCAACAGCCCGAAACAGAACATCTCCGGACCGGCGGTGACCTCCAAGTCCTCCTCGACGACCTGTTTCAGGCTTTCGAACGGCTGATGGAGTTC
>CAZWGW010000753.1:0-3978 GCA_964633565.1 uncultured Planctomycetaceae bacterium | reverse complement strand
CTTCCACAAGGGGATGCCCAACAACCTCTCGGACTATCGCGACGGCAACATCATCGTCTCGCAGCCGGCCTACATCAAGCTCTGGGGCGGCGTGCCCCAGGAGACCGTCGCCGCCGGACTGGATGCGATCCGGGCGTACTGTGCCGACAACAACGTCGGGGATTTCCTTTTCGATGCGAAGAACCGGCGGCTCGTCGGGCTTCGCGGCGCGAAACTGCTGGCACTCCCTACGGGCAAAACGACCCGCTGGTATGACATCGACGAACTGCCGACCGATCGGCTGCGGAATATTATCCGCCAGGACGGAGACGTGTTCTTCCCGCTCCCGGAGCAGTCCCAGGTCAGCAACGTGGGCGAAGAGCGGCTCCATCAATACGTGGGTCTGCTGCTGCCGGATGAGCGCGTGCTCGTGATTCACCTGTCGCAGCTCGCATTCGGGCAGCTCGGCCTGCGGGTACGGGAGCACGAGACGAGCGAGGAATCGGAACTCGCACCGGAGGATGACGCAGAGGACGTGGAACGCACATTGAAGTTCCCGGCCGATCATCCCGTCGGGCAACTTCTCACCCGTCCGAAGGCGCCGATGCAAGTCCCGGATATTCGCAACTGGGAGCCGCTGGGGCTGGCTCAAGGGACCGTTGCAATCCCTGTGGGCTGCGAACTGCAACTCAGCGTGTCCACGCGCGCCGCACTTGATCTGGGGTTTCTCGACACATTATCGCCCGATGCAATCCACACGCTGGATTTGCGTCGGACGCCACTTGGTGACGACCAGTTACGGCATATCAGCCGATTGACCGGGCTGAAAGTGCTCCATCTGGAGAGCACAGATGTCACGGATCAGGGCGTCGGTGAACTGGCCCCACTCGTCAACCTAGAAATCCTGAATCTCTCCAGATTCGGCAGCGTGCGGGAAATCTCGGACGGATCGCTCAAGTCCATTGCCGATTTGCCAGGTCTGAAGCAGTTGGATCTGCGCCAGGCGGACGTCACGAACGACGGCATGGCACTCATCGCCGGAATGGAGCAGCTCCAGTGTCTGGGAATCGAAGGAACAAGAGTCACTGACGCGGGATTACGTCATGTGGGGCGGTTGACGAACCTGGAATTCCTGGATCTCGGCCTCGCGGGGGACACGATCGAATGCAGCGACGAAGGTCTGTCGTCCCTGGCCGGATTGACGAAACTCCGCTGGCTGCGGATGGGTGGCACAAAAGTGACGGATGCCGGCCTGAAGTTTCTCTCTGAGATGAAGCGTCTTGAGCACCTCTCACTGGAGGGAACCGAAGTCAGCAATGGCGGACTGGCACAACTCGAGGCCCTGCAGACGCTCCAGGAAATCTGGCTTCCGCGAGGTCTGTCTGACTCCGGCTGCCGCTCACTGGCGCGACTTTCAAATCTGCGCCGTATCGTGGCTCCGAACAACGAAGTGACGGATAGCGGTGTCGCTCACCTCGCGAGGTTGCCGCAACTCGAATCGCTGTCCCTGGAAGGGGCGGCAATCAGCAACGGCAGCCTGGTGTCGCTGCGGCAGGCGAAGAATCTCAGGGCATTGGTCATCGACGACACGGGCATCACAGATGATGGTTTCGCGCTCCTTCATGACATGCCACAACTGGAGCGGTTGAACATCAGCGGATCGAATCTGACGAATGCCTGCATTGTTCACGTGGGACGACTTCCGCGACTCAGGAGCTTATGGCTGTCGATTTACACGCATGACGATAATCCGCCACCGCTGAATCTGGCGCCACTCGCAGGCGTTTCGACGCTGCGCGACCTCTGTCTGCTCGACCCCTGCGCCCGCAAGGTCGATCTCACACCGCTTGAGCAGTTGCCGCTGGAATCAATCGACATTGAAGGAGGCAGCGATCAATTGCTCGAAGTCATCAGCCGCGTCAAGTCGCTCAGAAGTATCAACATGGCTTGGGACATTACGAACGACGGCCTACTCCACCTTTCCGAACTTCCCCGGATTGAGACACTGGCGTTGGGCGGCACATACGACGATGCCGGGCTGTATCACCTGCACGGCCTCAGACAACTCCGACATGTACAATTGTCGTCGCATGCAATTTCCGAGAAAGGGATCGCCGAACTGCTGGCGGCCTGCCCGTCGCTGAAGTACGCCGGACGTAGTGAACCCAACTAGCGCCTCACCACGCGATCCGCTCCGGGAAAGACTCCCCGATCAGTTCCTCGTAAAATGGCCGCAGCCGCTCCACGTCCGGACGCTCGTCCGCATTGCTGTACAGGTCGTACGGGTTGAACGCCCGCACTCAGCGGAGCATGCCGCGGTCGTGATCGTCCATCACGTGGCCGACGTTCGCCAGCGGGAACCCTGCCGGGTTGCTCACACCACGGTTTCCAATCCCGCCCGGCCTCCGGCGCGACTTCGCGGCGGGATTACGCCAGGGACATGTCATTCCGCCACGTTCCGCCGCGACGCGCCCGGCGGCGCATGCTCCAGCGCCGCGGTGATTTCCTCCGCCAGCCGCTCCGCCAGGATGCTGTTTCCCCGCTCGTTCATGTGGCAACAGTCATCCACATAGATCGTTTCGGAGACGCCCGCGAAGATCTCCGTCAGGTCGAGAAAGTTCTCTCCCTCGTCCCGCAGCCGCCGGCCCTGCTCCCGCAGCTCCGGATATCCATTCGCGACGGCGGGCACGTACTCGCTGTCCGGCCGCACGGCGAACTCGACCTCCTGCGCAGAGAGCGGTTTTGATTCGGCGACGTACTGGTTGGGCTGCAGGGCATGCACGTACACCGCCCCGATCCCGTCACAGACCCGGTGCAGTTGGCGCGAACAGGCCGCCCAGTCGTCCGCCAGCCGCACGGCACGCGCTGGCGGCGGCAGCGCGTCACGATGCGGACCGCGCAGCGCGTACTGCCGGCCGATTTCCGGCAGCTTGTGCTCCGACAGTTCCGTGGCCAGCCGGACAAGTTCCGTCCGCAGCCGTTCGTCCCGCCACCGCCACACCACCAGCGACAGCGCGGAGTAACGCCACGGCGCGCGCGACCAGTCCAGCGCCAGTGCGCGCCGCTGTGCGCGGAGCCGGCTCCCCGCCAGCCGCAGTTCCAGCTCCCGCTCGTCCATGATGTCCGGCAGCCGCTCCGCCCAGCGCCGCGGATACAGTTCAAACACCTCCCCCCGGGGGTCCTCGGCCGGCGGCAGGGCGACCTCGTTGAAACCGTCCAGGCACACGATCACGTCGAATTCCGCGCCGAGACAGCACAGATAGTTGACCGCCATCAACTGCTGCGGCTGGCGATATCCCTGCAGCGCCAGGCACGTGAGCGACACGCTCCTGTCCGGGAACCGGCGGGAGAGTTCCCGCTTGAGTGCGCCGCCGCCGAGCCGGCAGAATTCCATCGCCACCGAGCCCCCCGTCACTCCGATCACGATCCGGTCCGGAGCGCGCCTCGGCACGTCCGCATCCGCCCGCCGGAACCCCAGGTCGTTCACGTTCGCGACGTGATCGGGATCGAGCACGTAACCGAGGAACGGATGCACGACTTCGTCCTCGACCACGTTCGGCGCCGTCCGGCTTGAGGCGACGTCCGCCTGCGCGCTGCGCAGGGCCGCGTAAGACCACTCTCCCCCGGTCGCCAGCAGCAGGACGGCGCAACCCAGTTCCGTGGTCGCCAGGACGAGACCGGCCGTGAGCAGCGCGAACACGACGCGTTTGCGGAGGCTGAGCCGTCGTCGTGGTGCGCTGCCATCAGTCGGACTGCGACGAAGCATCATGTGCCTTTGCATCGACTCGTGCCGCGGTCGACCCTCACCACGCGATCTGCGCTGGGAAAAACTCCCCGATCAGCTCCTCGTAGAACGGCCGCAGCCGCGCCACGTCCGGCCGCTCGTCCGCCTTGCTGTACAGGTCGTACGGATTGAACGCCCGCACCCAGCGGAACATCTCGCGGTCGTGGTCGTTCATCAGGTGGCCGTACGCCCCCTCCGTGTGCGCCGGGTAGAAG
>CAZWGW010000752.1:0-3984 GCA_964633565.1 uncultured Planctomycetaceae bacterium | reverse complement strand
CCTCAAGTTGACTCACGGTCGCCGCAACGCCCACCAAGCGAACGGCGAAATCCATGCCCATGCGTACGGCCCGATCTTCGGACCGTATCCGTTCTTTCACGCACGCCTACCGGGCGTGATCGAATTCGGCTGCGAAGAGACCGAACGACTCCAAGTGGTAAACGGCCTCGTCTACTACGCCGCCATGTACTACGCCGGCTGGTCGGTGTTCGCCGGCCCGCCATTGCCGGACGAAGCCGTTCACCTGGTCCCGTTCGACCCCGAACAGGCGGAGCCTCCCGACCCGCTCACCCCCTGTGAGTGCGAGCTGGCGGGGGAGTTCTGCTGTGGCGTGCCGGGAGTCCTGGCCCGTCTGGAGAACGGCAGGGTGGCCGACGACTTCCGGGTGGAGCGGTGTGATCTCTGCCAGCGGTATCCCAGCGACGCGGCCGCGCGCCGCAAGCTGATGACGCTGGGGCTGGTCGCCGACCCAGATCCGAACCTCCCGACGTTCACCGTCCACTGCTACGTGACGGTCCGGGTCCGACTGGAGCAGGTGCCGGCCCGGGACCAGCACGATGCCGCCCGCAAGGCGCGGGAGCTGTTCGACTGGGACCGCTATCAGGCGGAAGCCGAGTTCGTCGACGAGTTCACAGAGTTTCGGGTGGACGTCGACGGCGAGGCCAATGCCAGTGTTGTGCCGTCGCGGCGGTTCAATGCCGAACTGGCAGAGATTCCTTTGACGGCGTGAATTCTGCGCCGGTCCGGTTCGTGCCGGACCGGCTTGTTTCTTCGTCCAACCTTTCGAAAAGGAGGCATTCTGATGCCACGCGAACGTGAGAAGGAAAAGGTCCGGCCGGTGCATGAGATCCGCCTGGGGCGGATTCGGGCGGCCATTTGGCTGAATGAGACCCAGAACGGCGCCCGGCACAACGTCACTTTGAGCCGGCTGTACAAAGACGGCGACCAGTGGAAGGACTCGGGGAGTTTCGGCCGGGACGACCTGCCGCTGCTGATGAAGGTGGCCGATCTGGCCCACACCTGGATTTTCCAGCAGGGGAGTTCGTCCGCCAACGGCGGCCAATCGGACCAACCGTCGGAGGACGCCCCGTACTGACGCTGCCAATGACCCAGGGGGTGTGACCCTGGGACGAGAGAGGTTTTGGAATGGGTTTCTGCGCCACCGGAGTCTCTCTCGAACGCGCTGCCGACCGGCACAACGCGTCACGCCGCAAGCGCCATCACCATCACATAATTCGCTGACATCACAGCCTCTCTGGTGCTGCTCACCGTGCCGATCTTTTGGGCCGCGAACGTGTCGCACGGTACGCTCGCACGACGCGCATCTTCGTTGATCGTCACCCGAAACACCGCCACACAGGACGATTGGTCATGCTTTGGACACTGTGGGAATGGTTGCGGCGGCTGCTCGTTCGCGTAACGCCCTTGCGACCATCGGCGCCGAACGGTGCGTCAGCGCAGGAACTAAAGCCGTTCTATGACGACAACCCCTTCGATGACGACGTTGAGCCCCTGCCGACTTGCCTGAATCTTCCGAGCACCACTACGAGTGAACGCAACGGGAGTCGTAATCCAACACAGTTTCGCGTCTGCCGCTGCGAACAGGAGCGCAACGACCTCCCCCCTGCGGTCCGCCGCATCGGCGCCGTCTGGCCGACGTTGCCGCCGCACATCCAGGAAGCCATCCTCACGCTGATCGATGCGGCCGCGGCCAACGCGGGGAGAGGGCGCGGCTCATGACGGCGGCCTGTCGGACCAGTCTGCAGGAGTTGTGGGAGCTGCTCGTCCCGCTGACTCCCACCGATCGGCATCGCGTCCTCCGCGAGGCGTTGTCGTTCCTCCCCGGCACGGCGTGGGAACTGAGCGACCTCATCGGCCAGGCAAGGGCCCTCGTCGCCGATGTGTGGGAGTCGCGTGTCGGGCGGGCCCTGCCAATCAGGGCCGTACGGCAGATCGTCAGCGACTGCCAAAGTTTCACAGTCCGTGCGCTGCTCTGGGATGCAGCCGAGGGCGCCACGCAAACGGAGTTCTCGACCGCCCTCATTGCGATCCTGGGAGAACTGGATCGCCAGTCCCGGTCCGAATATGAGCGGCAACTGTCACTGTTCGCTGACATTGCCCCTGAGCCGCACGAGCGCCCGTGTCGCGTGCCGCGCCGCGGCCAGATTGTCTCGTCGCTGAAAGAGCTGATCGCCGCCGGGCGCAGGTTCCCGACGATCTATGCCGATCCCCCCTGGCCCTACGCCAACGAGGCCTCGCGCGGCGCGGCCGTGAACCATTACCCCGTGCTGTCGCTGGACGACATCCGCCAGGAGCCGGTCGCGGAGTTGGCGACTGACAGCGCGCACCTGCATCTGTGGACGACAAACGGTTTTCTGCGCGAGGCACTGGACCTCATTGATGCGTGGGGTTTCACCTACAAATCCTGCTTCGTCTGGCTGAAACCCGACCTCGGCTGCGGCAACTACTGGCGCGTGTCGCATGAGTACCTGCTGCTTGGCGTGCGTGGGAACCTGCGATTCGGGGACCACACGGTTCCGAGCTGGCTCATCGCGCCGCGGATGGAGCACAGCCGCAAGCCGGGGCGCGTGCGCCTGTTGATTGAGCGGGTCAGCCCCGGACCGTATCTCGAACTGTACGGCCGGAGCGAAATCCCCGACGCGGACTGGACGGTGTACGGCAACCAGGTTGAACGGCGATTGTTCTGAGACCACGCACGGCAGCAGGCATGCATCACCAAGTCACAAGAGTTTGGGGGCGTGTGCCGGTGTGCGGGAAATCGCGCCGACCTGTCGGGTCCCAACCTTCAGTCCGCAGCGGACTTTGTGCGACGCGACACGTCCGGACGTGCCACCGGCGGTGCCATTTTTTAGGGCACGCCGCACGCCGGCCGTAGGATGGAACGCGGTGAGGACGAGGTTTCTCACGCTCTTTGGCAACCCGGTGACTCAAAACCCCTTTGCGGGTTTCTTTCGCTCCTGGCCCCGGGAGCACGGAAAAACAACGGGCGCACGTGGTCGTGTGTATTCGCCACGGTCCACCGCAGCGCGTCACAGGACGCCGCAATCTTTTCGAGCGGGTTGCCACTCGCTCGACAAGGTCCACGGAACCTGTGGGCCTCCATCAGATAGGAGGTAACTGCCATGCTATGGATGAAACGAAAACACCGCGTCGATGGGACCAACCGACGCGTACGAAACTTCGAACGGGAACGAGCGACGCAAGCCCTGCGGGGCCTGCTGCTGTTCTTGTTCGTGTTCGTGGTTCTGGGTCTGGCGATTTCGCCGGAACTGGAGCCAGCCACGGTCCTCGAAGGGTTCCTGTACGAACTCTTCGGCCTGTGTGGCGGCCGTCAATGAGGACGACCGTCTGGACAAATCCGGTGCACGCCGACACGGAAGCCGTGCAGCGTGCACCATCACCCTCGGAGTGCTTATGGCACAAAAGAAGGAACCGGCCCAGCGAATTCGACTGGGACATATCAGCGCCGCGGTCTGGACCAACACCACCGAAAACGGGGAGGTGTGGTTCAACGTGGAGGTCACCCGCCGCTACAAGGACGGCGAAGCCTGGAAGAGCGCCCCGACGTTTCGTCGGGACGATCTGCCCATCGTCGCCCTCGCGGCAGTCAGGGCCTATGACTGGATCTGGCGGCAGACCGTGCCGGCCGAACCGGATTCAGACGCGTAATGGATGACCAGCGCCGGCAGGATGCAATCCTGCCGGCCCTTCAGGGAGGAAACTGGCCATGAAAGTGACCATGCTTGCCGGGAAATTCTCGGCCGGACGCGTTGTGATCACCTCGGGAGCGGACGCCGAACTTTCGGAGGCGGACGTGTTCGAGGCCCTCCTGCGCCACGTCTCGGGCGACTGGGGGGATCTGGACGAACAGGACTGGAAACAGAACGACGCCGCGTTGGAGGACGGCTGTCGGCTGCTGTCCCAGTACTGGAGCCAGACGGGAACGAAGTTCTGGATCATCAC
>CAZWGW010000751.1:0-3987 GCA_964633565.1 uncultured Planctomycetaceae bacterium | reverse complement strand
TGACGACCTCGCCGGTCGGGACCGTCCAGACGGTGACGCGTCCGCCGCCGTCGGCGGAGAGGAGTCGGCGGCCGTCGGCGGAGAACTCCAGCGTCATGACCGTGCGGTTCTCATCGTAGGGGGACGCAACGCGCGCCACGTCTTCGGGATTCCGGATCGTCGGACCTGACAGATCATCGGACTTCAGGTCCCACAATCTGATGATCCCCTTCTGGTCGCCGGAGGCCAGCCAGCGCCCGTCCGGAGAGAAGGCCACGCTCCGCACAATCTCCTCGTGCCGGCCGGGTTCGCCGCCGGGGGAGGGGGGGGCGGTTGACATGTCCCACAGTTTGACGGCATGGTCCCAGCCGACGGAGGCCAGCATTCCCCCGTCCGGTGAGAAGGCGACGTCGCAGACATGGCCGGTATGGGCTGTTGGAAGTTCGGCGATCTTGACGGGAGCAGCGCCATCCAGTTTCCAGAAGCGGATCGCGCGATCCCAGTGACCCGTCGCGAGGAGTTTGCCGCGCGGGTGCAGCGCGAAGCACCAGGCGTTGTCCCGATAGTTGTCGCCGAAGTCGATCAGGAACGTCTCGCTGAGGCCGCCTCGGATCTTGTCCCACAAGCGGATTCCATTCCGCGTTCCGGAGCCGTGGAACAGCATGCCGTTCCGTTGCGGCCAGTCGACGAGGCGCTGGATCCCTCCAGCAATCTGAGGCGCCTCGTGAATCACCGGCTGCGGCGACTCCAGCCGGCGCAGGTCCCATTCGCAGATGGTTTCTCCGCCGGTAGACACCAGCATGCTGCCGCCGGCACTGAAGACAATGTCGCCGACGGAGGACGCATGGGCCGGCCGCAGGTCGACGCGGGAATATCCCTCGCCAGTCCGATCCCAGCGCTGCAGGCAAGAGCCGACGGGAACATATAACGACTTGCCGCCTGGGCTGAAGGCGACACCCGGGTAAGATACACGTCCGGTCTCCAGCGTCGCCACAGTCCGCCATGGATCCTGTTTGATGTCAACAACCTGCAATTGACCGGTCCCGCTGATCGTCGCCATCAACGTCCCATCGGAACTGAAGGACGGCGGCGCCGCCGGGCTCATCCTGATCGGCAGGTCCGGCTGCTCAACCAGTTTCCCGTCGATGATCCTGACACAACGGGTGACGAGCGGCGGCCCTTCAATTTGCGATCTTCCAACCAGCATCTGCGCGTCGGGTGTGAATACAATGTTTTCGATCAGGGCCGTCGTGAGTTGACTCAGTTCACGCGCTGGCCCTCCGCGCACCTCCCAGAGCTGCAAGCGGCAGTCGAAGATCGAAAACGTGCGTCCGTCGACCTCGATCAGCCGCTCGGGCGGGATTGGGTTCCCGGGACGAATCGTGATCTTCGTGACAAGCTGGCCGCCATCGGGGAAATCGCCGCCCGATACAGGTCGTCCTCCAGTTTGAGGGACAGAACCTCCACCAGCCGGCCTCCCTGCAGTTCCCACAACATCACTCTATTGCGAACAGTGATGGCGACTCGATCGGCCCGCAGCGCGTGGGCGTAATGGAGGTACGGCTGCTCCACGTCGGCCGGCATCACGTTCACCGTCTGCTCCGGTTGCGGCTCTTCTCCGATGATGTTCCAGAGGGTCATCGAGCCGTCGGCGTAACCGGCGATCAACCGCGAGCCGTCCTGTGACAGGGCGGCGGACATCAAGCGCGACGGGCGATCGCCAAACGTCGCCAGCACGTCGAGCGTTTCCGCGTCGTAGATGAACAGCGACGAATGCCCCGCGTCGGCGATGAGACGGCGCCCGTCCGGAGTGAGCAGGAGATGGCCGGCGTTCGACCAGATCTTGCCGCGCTCGTCTCCCAGGACGGCGACGAGGTCGTCGGGATGCCACGGCATGTGTGGCGGGACGCCCGTCGTTGCTGGAGTGGCTGGCGCCGGCGGTTGCGCCACAACGTCCGCCGGTCGCAGGCCGACGGCGAGGAATGCTGGAGCGAGAAAGACCGTCGCGAACCGCGTACCTTGAATGACGCCCATCATGGCGGAACTCCTGGACTCATTGCCGCTGCCGCTCTGTGAGTGTATCGGACTTCGACACCGCGGCTCAACGAGTGCTCGTCGGCAAATCGTTCTCCCCGCAGGAGGAATCCCAGCGGAGTCACTCGGCCCACACGAAATACGCCAGAAACAGCGCGGCGGCGGCCGCCATCAGCCAGTGCAACTCGCGGACACGTCCCGTGAGCAGCTTGATCGTCACGTACGCCAGGAACCCATAGCCGATGCCGTGTGCGATTGAATACGTGAACGGGATCATGACCAGCGTGATGAACGCCGGGATGGCCGTGTCGGGGCGGTTGAGGTCGACTTTCGTCATCTGGGCCGACATCAGGAAGCCGACGGCGATCAGCGCCGGCGCTGTGGCGGCGAGCGGAATCAGCGCAGCCAGCGGCGCGAGCAGGATGCAGCCCAGGAACATCAGGCCCACGAACACCGAATGCAGTCCGGTCCGCGCCCCTTCGGCAATGCCGGCCGCCGACTCGATGTAGCTCGTGACCGAACTGACCCCCAGCAGACCGCCGATCGATGCGCTGGCCGAGTCGACGAGCAGAATGCTGCGCAGCCGCGGAATCCGGTGCTCCCTGTCATGAAGCTGCGCCTGGTCGGCGAGCGCCGTCACGGTGCCGAGCGTGTCGAAGAAGTCAACCATCAGCAGCGAGAGCAGCAGCGGGGCGAACTGCCACTGGAGCACGGCACGGACGTCCGCCTGGAAGGCGATCTCGAACGACGGCGGGGAGAGCGTCGTCGGCCATGATCCGGCAACGTGCGTCCCGAGCAGGGCGTCGCTCCCCCACGCGGCGGCCGACGTGACGAGGATGCCGATCAGCAGCGCGCCGGTCACGTTGCGGACCAACAGAGCGGCGGTGATCATGACACCGATCGCCGCGAGCGCCGTCTTGGGGTCGGACAGCGAGCCGGGAGCGACCGGCGGACCGGGTGCGTGGCCGTGCACAACGAAGCCCGCGTTGACGAAGCCGATGAAGGCGATGAACAGACCGATGCCGGCCCCGATCGCGCGGCGGAGGTCGACGGGAATGGCGTGCAGCACCGCCTCGCGCACGCCGGCCAGGACCAGGAAGCCCACAAGGATGCCGTCGAGCACGACAAGGCCCATCGCGGCCTGCCATGATCCCACCTTCGGAGCAATCGTCAGCGCCACGACGGCGTTGAGACCCATGCCGCTGGCGAGCGCGATGGGAAAGTTGGCGAGCAGCCCCATCAGGATGCAGCACGTCCCCGCGGCAAGCGCGGTGCAGGCGACGGCCGACTCAAGGGGTACGCCGGCCGCGGCCAGGATCGCGGGGTTTGCGCCGAGGATGTAGGCCATCGTCAGGAACGTGGCGACGGCGCCACGGAATTCGCGGCGGAGGGTTGTCTTTCGCTCGGCGAGGAGGAAGAGGCGCTGCAGCATGGGGGGGCGGGATGGACAGGTGACGCGTCACGAAGGGCGTACTGTACCCGGCAGGGTGCTGCCGTCGTAAGACTGGTGCGACCGATTCCCGGCTGCGATAGAATCGCACGGCGGAGGAACGAGACATGCCCTGTCGAAATCTGCTGCCACTCGTCGCGTGTGTGTTGCTCGCGGCCATCGCGCGCGGTGAAACGCTGCGCGTGCCCGACAAGTATGCGACAATCCAGGCGGCGATTGACGCCGCCGCCGCGAGCGACGTCGTGCTGGTCGCGCCCGGCACCTACAAGGAACACGTGCGGCTACGTCCGGGAGTCACGGTGCGGAGCGTGGGAGACGACGCAAAAGGGCCGCTCGGACTCCAGCGGGCCGAACACGTCATTCTCGACGGCGGTGAAGAGGCCGAATCGCCGGGCGTCGTCATGGCCGAGATGAGCACACTCGACGGTGTCACCATCACCATTGTCGGCAAATACGACGCCGCACTCTGGAACCGCCATCATGAGTCCCGGGGAGATGAACTCGGAGATTATGAGGGGACGGTG
>CAZWGW010000750.1:0-3994 GCA_964633565.1 uncultured Planctomycetaceae bacterium | reverse complement strand
CGGGTTCCGACAGTCCAGGCAGCGGCGGCGAGAGCGGTCCCCTGGAGGAAGGTGCGGCGCGGAGTGTGGGGCATGGCGGGGCTCCTGTTGGGGGTGTGGAGGGGAGTGTAACATGGCGGAGTCGCACTTTCGATCTGCGCGCCATGCCGTGCTGGTGCGTTCACGTGCAGGGGTCGGGTGTACAGAATTCAGTTTTGCCGGTTGTCGACGTCAGTGCAAATGGGGGGCGTTCGGCCGGCAAAACTGAATGCAGTGATCTCGCTGGAAGTCGAACTCGCCCAACTTTGTGCACTCGAACGGATCCGCAGACGCAGCGCACCCTACCCCCCGGCCGAACAGACATAATCCAGCAGGTCCAGGATCTCCTCCCGCGTCATCGTGTTCAGCAGCCCCTGCGGCATCAGCGACACCTTCGACGGCAGCCGCTCGTCGA
Organism: uncultured Planctomycetaceae bacterium; assembly: GCA_964633565.1. Taxonomy (GTDB): domain Bacteria; phylum Planctomycetota; class Planctomycetia; order Planctomycetales; family Planctomycetaceae; genus CAZWGW01. The sequence continues at coordinate 3,561 of CAZWGW010000750.1, read as the reverse complement.
TGTCGGTCTTTTTGACCACGACCGGCTTCTCCTCCTGTTGATCGAGCGGATTGGAGCGGACCTGCACTTCGTCGTCGCTCTCCTGCACCACGATCCCCGTCACCAGCTTGCCGCTGTTCAGCACGATCACCTGCGTCCGGTACTTGTCGTCGATCACCTTCGACGGGTCGATCATCTCCGTCAGCACGGCCAGCGGCGTCATCTTCCCTTCGATCAGCTTCTTGTTGACGCCGATCAGGTCCGGCCCGACGTCGCCTCCCACGCCGTTCATCTTGTGGCACCGCACGCAGGCGAGTGCGGTGAACAGTTTCTTACCCCCGTCGCGATTGCGGCCGTGCTCCAGGTGCGGCAGGTCCCCCTCCAGGTCGGACAGCGACCACGCCCGCACGAACGGACGGACTTCGCCCGTTGCCGCGACCGGGGAGGCGGACGCCAGCAGCTTCTCCGGCGGCACGTCGTCGAGGCTCTGCACCACGTGCAGCGTGCCGAACATCCGCCGCCAGTGGCCGGGGAACGTGCAGACGTACTGGTAGTCGTCCGGATCGGCCGGCGCGGTGAAGTTGAGCCGCGCCGTCTGCCGCGGCTGCAGGAGCGGCATCGCCTGCAGCACCTCCGGCAGGTCGGGCCGGAAACCGCGGTCGAAGGCGTCCGGCGACGTCGCCATCCTTTCCGCCGCCAGCCCCACCTTCTCCAGCGAACCGGGCCGCACGATCAGCAGGTTGTGCGGCATGATGTCGATATTGTCGAACACAATCTCCACCGCCTTGCCTGCTTCGACGTACAGCTCGGACTTGTCGTACAGGATCTGATTCGGCACGGGGCGGATCACGATCACCGGAACCCCCAGCTCGCGCAGCGCCTTGCGCGTCGTCTTTGCTTGCGGGGCGGGGAGCAGCGCGGCCAGGTCGTTGCCGAGTTGCAGCGCGTTGCTCACGGCCGGGGCCGTGCGCTCGGCCGCCGGGAGTTTGCCGACGAATCCCGTGATCGTGTCGATCAGCGGTTTGACCTCAGCCTGCGGCCAATGGTTGTTGGGAATGCGGCTGATCGCCCGCACGGCCGTCGCCCGTTCGTCGTCCGTCTGGATGAAGTGCGCCAGCGTGCGGAACGTCGCTTCCGGTTCGACGCCGGTTGTCACGATGGCGTTGATTGCCGCCCGGCGGATCGCGCCGACAGGGTCTCCCTCCAGTTCGAATTTCACATTTTCCGCCGGCGCGGGGACGTCGTCCTTCTGCCAGACGACGTTTCGCGCGGAATCAAGCAGCGAGATCCGGAACCCCTTCAGCCGATCGGCGAACTGGCCGTTGTTCTCGCTGCGGTTCCAGACGATGATCGCCGAAACAGGGCGTTCGCTCTGCAGGTCGAGTTCCCACCACGGCCGCTGTTCGTTCTCGTTGGTGTGCGTCTGCCCGGCGTCTCCGTAGCGGCCGCTCGTGTTGCCGTCGATCGCCCGCGACGCCGGGCCGTTATAGGCCACGCTCGATTGCGTGGCCGTCCCTTGCGGTGCGATGTTGACCCCGTCGCTCTCCACCTGCACTTCGGCCAGCGTCAACGTCCCGCGGCGTGGCAGTTCGATCCGCACGTATCGGCCGGAGGTGCCTTTGAGTCGTCCCGCTTCAAACGCAAGCTGAGGCTTCGGAAAGCCAGCGAGAATATAGAGGCGGATCGACTCATGAGCCGACGCGCGAAGTTTCGCGTCGGGGATGAGCGGCACCGCTTCGAGCAGATCCTGAAGGGTTCGCAAAGAACCCTCAGCACGGTCCCATGTTGGCTCAACCGAACCGTCGGCCATCATCAATGTCACATACGCCATCTGCCGCGTGAACGGCCGCCGCGCGGATGTCGACAGCGCAAGCAGCCGATCGTGAATGCCCTTCAATTCGTCGGGCCGCGTGCCGGTGAGCATGTGGGCCAGGTCGCTCAGCACAGCCGCTCCGGCCGGGGCGTCGTTCCGGTCAGCCCGTTCCATCGCGGCGAGCAACTCCGTCAACATATCGGTGCCGTTGATCTTCGCCAGCCCCATCAGCGCTTCGTGCCGGTAGTCGTGCACGATCTGGTCGCGCGACAGCAGCGCCAGATACACCGTCGGTGTGCGCGGCAGCTTGACCAGCTCGGCCGTCGTCACGTTCTGCAGGATGTAATCGATGCCGGCCGGGTTGTCGGCGGCAAACGGCTGACCGGCCTCGATCGCCTGTTTCCAGTACGGCTCGAGCTGCCGCATTGTCTCGCCGAGCGTGTAATTGAGGTAGTAGTCCATCGGCTGCTTGAGGACCCGCAGCGCGATGTCCGCCGCGCGCCCGTCGCGGAAGAAGCTGCACGAGCGGACCGCTTCGAGCCGCACGCGAGGATGCTCGTCCTCCGCCTGCACCTGCAGCAGATCGAGCGCATCGGGGAAATGGTCCCGCAGATAGCACAGCACGCGCGTCGCCGCGGCACGGGCGTGGTAGTCAGGCGAACGCAGCACATGCAGGAGCAGATTGCGATTAACAATGTTGTGGTGCTGATGCACCCACAGCGCTTCGAGCCGGTTGTGCTCGTAGTTCGGTTCGGTCTTGTCAAGCTTCGCGATCCACGCGTCTGTCGCCGCCACGACTTCTTTTGAGTCCCGCCCGCTCAGTTCGATCTTCGCGCGATACCGCACGCGCCCCTCCGGCTCCTTGAGCAGATCGAGCAGCTTCGGGATCGGCGCTCCCGCGATCTGCGGCGGCGTGAGGAGCGGCCGGCTCGGATACGTGACGCGATACACCCGGCCGTGCACCTTGTCGCGGCTGGGGTCGCGTAGGTTGTGCTGCATGTGGCCGATGATCGGGTTCTGCCAGTCGACAAAGTAGATCGCTCCGTCCGGACCGATCTCGACGTCGACGGGGCGGAAGTTCGGGTCCGACGAAAAAACGATCGGGTCCACCTCGGTCCCTTTGAAGCCCGAGTCCTGTTCATCGATGTGGTACTGCAGGATCCCCTGGAAACCGATCACGTTACAGTTGAGCAAGTTCCCCTGCAGTTCTGGCGGGAAGTGCCGGCTCGAGAGCAACTCGGTCGCCGCGCACGGCCGGATGCGCTGCTGAAAATACGGTTCCATGCCGTTGTGCTTGTTCGGGAAATCGATCCGGCCGGAGAAGGCCGTGGCGTAGTAGTTGACGTTCCCCGTGCCGTCGGTGACGAAGTCCTGCCCCCAGTAATCGAACACATGACCATGAGGGTTCGCGAAGCCGTAGGAGACGTACGGCTCAAACTTGAACGTCCGCGGCTCGAATCGGAACACACCGGCGTTCGCGCAGCGCTCCGGCGGTCCCCACGACGACTCAACCTGCGTGTGGTGGAATGTCCCCTCCTGGAAGTACAGTGCGCCGCCGGGATCGAGTACGAAGCTGTTCGCCGTGTGGTGCGTGTCGGCCGAGTCGAGTCCGTGCAGCACGCGCTCACGCACGTCGGCCACGTCGTCGCCGTCGGTGTCCTTCAGGAACACCAGGTCCGGCGCCTGCGCCACGAGCACGCCGCCCCCCCAGAACTCGAACCCGGTCGGGTTCGACAGTCCCCCGGCGAACGTCTTGCAGACGTCGGCTT
>CAZWGW010000749.1:0-3995 GCA_964633565.1 uncultured Planctomycetaceae bacterium | reverse complement strand
CGCCTGTGCGATCCGATCGAAGTCGAGCGGCCCGACGTTCTCGTCCAGCAGCGTCACCCGGTGTTCGCCGGGCGTGAGGGCCGCGAGCAATGGCAGGCAGGCGATGGGCAGGTTCGCCCGTTTGCCGAAATAGGGCAGCGCGAATTCCAATCCCCAGAATGACACCTCGAACCGCGGATTGATCAGCACAATGTCTGCCACGGGCGACGCCTGTCCGGTTTGAAGGGGCGCCCCCGCGCGGCAGCCGGTGAGCCGCGCGCGGCCAGTCGTGAACGGGAGATTCAGTCTTCGGACCGTCGTGCGACGCGGTGGCCGAGGCCGTTGAGGTTGAAGTGTGGGGCGGATTCTAACAGGTGTTCCAGGAAACCGCTAATCGCATCGGGAATTCCTGTGATCGGGGCATTCGGCCCGGAGTGCGCCGTCTTCCCCGGCATCGGTCCGCCTGGTACGGCGGATTGTGTCCGTTCGTCGCCCGTCCGTAGAATGGCGGCGCGGCGGCGTCATTCGAGTGCCGGCGCGCATCCCTCCGGGGTCCAGACAATGGCCGGTTTCTTATGACAGCTCTGCCGCAGCAACTCGCGCGGATTGAATCGCTGATCCGCTGCGATCCGGCCCGTCGGGGACTGCTCAGCGGAAACGGCGGCGCGGCCCGGCTGGGTCTGGGACAATTGGAGGCAGCGGCGCGGCATCTGGCCGAACACGGGCGCGCGGTCGGCATCGTGACGGGCTTCGCCATCCCGACCGCGGCTGGTCCTGTGGCGGAAACCGATGGGCCACTCGGAGCCGTGCTGCTCGCCGCGACCTGTGCGGCGGTCGGCATCACGCCGCATCTGATCACGGACGAGGCCTGCGGCAATTGTCTGCGAGAGGCGGCCCGATTTGCGGGTCTGGCGCCGGATATCGTCGAAATCAGCCCCATCAACGCGGTCGCGGCAAAGGACTGGTGCGATCGGTGGCTGGAGCAGATGCCCGAGTTGACGCATCTGATCGCGGTGGAGCGCGTGGGGCCAAGCCATACGCTTCAATCGATGGAAAGCCAGTCCCGCCGCGGGCCGGCGCCTGTCGAGCAATTCGAGGCGCTTGTCCCTGCGGAGTTTCGCGACCGGTGCCATAACATGCGGGGTGAGCCGATCGAGCAGTTCACGGCGCCGTTGCACCGTCTGTTCGAACGCCGGAGTGATGCGCGCGGGCCGCTCCACACGATCGGTATCGGCGACGGCGGCAATGAGATCGGCATGGGACGTATTCGATGGGAAGAACTGTACCCGCTGGTGGCTAACGGCCACGGAGCGCGAATTGTCTGTCGCGTGCCGACCGACTGGACGATCATTGCGGGGACGAGCAATTGGGGCGCGTATGCTCTCGCCGCAGGCCTCGCACTGCACCGTGGACGACCGGATGTATTGCGTGAGTGGACCGAGCGACAACAGGAAGAACTGTTATCTCACATCGTCTGCCATGGGCCGGCGGTTGACGGCGTCACCCGGGAACGCGAACCGACCGTGGACGGGCTGCCGTTTGTCACCTATATCCAGCCCTGGTCCGGCATCCGTGAAGCGCTCGGCCAGCGCGACATGTCTTGAGCAGAATTGTAACGAGGTCCCGGCGAGGAGTAGCGATGCCACAACTCAAGACCCTCCAGGAATGGCTGACGGTACGGGGGCTGACTCCTGCCGACCTGGCCGATCGTTCGCGGATCGACCCGAAAATCGTGGAAGCCATCGTTGCGATCCGCTACACAACCTCGCCTCAGCAGCGGCAGCGGATCGCGGCGACGCTGGGGATCGCCGAATCTGACGTGAAATGGAGCGCGGCCGTCGGAGTGGATTCGATGTACGGCCACGGGCCTCAGTTCGGCCGGAGCCCCTGATCGCGTCGGTTTAGCCGCGACCCGCAGGGGAGCGTGTTTCAACCGACGCGCTCTCCTGCGGGTCGCGGCTGAACGCAGGTCAATGTTCGCGACTTCAACGTCCGTCACAGTTGTGTTACGGTGGTCTTCCTCCCGCAACCTCCTCCCTCGCCCGCCGGGACAACTGAGACTGCATGAGCCAGCCCGACCCGCAAGATCGAGACACGTCGCCGCCGGACGAACCGCGCCGCCCGGATAACTACGATCCGTACGCGATGCCGCCGGACGACATCCGCGAGCCGCCGCAGTCGCTGTGGGCCGCGCTGCGGAAGATCGGCCCAGGCATCATCCTCGCCGGTTCGATCGTCGGCTCGGGCGAACTCCTGCTCACGACGTCGCTCGGAGCAGAGTACGGCTTTGCCTTTCTGTGGCTGATTCTGTTCAGTTGTATCGTCAAAGTCTTTGTGCAGATCGAACTGGGGCGCTACGCCATCTCGGCCGGCAAGCCGACGCTCGGCGCACTCAACGAGTTCCCGGGTCCGCGGCTCGGCGCGCACTGGCTGGTCTGGTGGTGGTTTATCATGCTGCTGGCCACGATTTCGCAGCTCGGGGCGATGATCGGGGGGGTTGCCCAGGCGCTCAACCTCGCCCTGCCGCAGGGCTCCGCTGCGCTGGTCGACGCCGTCTCGGGATTGTCGCCCCAATGGGCGGAGGCGATCCGTTCGCACCCTGAACACCCCTGGGCGTTTCTGACGGCGCTGGCGGCCATCGGACTCCTGCTGGCGGGGGGATACCTCACGATCGAGCGGGTCACGACGCTGCTCGTGGCCGGCGTGACGCTGGTCACGGTGATTTGCGTCGTGGCACTTCCGTCCAGTGGCTATCCGATCGGACTGCAGGATATGCGCGAAGGGTTTTCGCTGGCGCTGCCGGCGGCCGGCATTGCGGCGGCATTCAGCACGTTCGGCATCACGGGGGTCGGGGCGAGCGAACTGTACTCCTATCCTTACTGGTGCCTCGAAAAGGGCTACGCGCGCTTTGTCGGCAAATGCAGCGGCGAGACGGCCTGGGTGCAGCGCGCCAAAGGCTGGATCCGCGTGATGTACCTCGACGCGTGGGTCAGCATGCTCGTGTTCACGGCGGCGACAGTGTCGTTTTACTTTCTCGGCGCGACCGTCCTGCATCGCCAGGGGCTGCACCCCGAGAAGGAAAAAATGATCGAGACGCTGGCCGAGATGTACGTCCCCACCTTCGGCGACTGGACGCGGTTCGCCTTCCTGATCGGGGCGTGGGCCGTGCTGTTCAAGACGTTGTACGTCGCTTCGGCCTCGCATGCCCGGCTGACGTCCGATTTTCTCAGTCTGTGCGGCGTGCTGAAGTTCGACAGTGCAGAGCCGCGGCGGATCTGCATTCGCCGATTCTGCGTGTTCTATCCCACGCTGTCGCTGGTGCTGTACCTGGTGTTCCGGAACCCGAAGGCGATGGTCATTTTCGGCGGCTTCTTCCAGGCGGCAACGCTGCCGGTGATCTCGGCGGCGACCATCTACCTGCGTTATCGCCGCACGGACTCGCGGCTCGCACCGTCGCGGCTGTCGGACGCCTGCCTGTGGCTGGCGGTACTCAGCATCAGCGTCGTGGCCGGCTATGCCATCTGGGACTGGGCGGCGCACCAGTTGTGGCCGGCAGTGAGCGAATGAGTGCCGCGGTGAGATGGCCCGATCGGCGACGGCCGCATCACGTTCATCAGCGGGTCCATCGACGATCGCGTCTACGTCAGACTGCTCTCGCCGGGCGGTTCGCGATATGGCCAGGAAATTGACGGGAACATCGACTGACGCAGTTCGTCAGCTCACAGTTCGATGCTCAGATCGGCGTCAGCCGCCGGCAGCGCGGACGGCGCACCGCAGTTTTGCCGGGGCAGATCGCGGATTGGCGCGTCGCTCTTCCACGGATGCCCGGATTGGCCTCCGGGAAACGGAACTGTAGAGGCCGTCGCGCTCCCCCTGTTTGAACGCCGCCTTAACCCGCCGGTCCTCGCCCGAATGAAACGTGAGGATCGCCACTCGGCCGCCCGGTTTGAGGCACCAGGGGAGCGTCCGCAACAGCGCATCCAGCGCGCCGAGTTCATCGTTGACCGCGATCCGCA
>CAZWGW010000748.1:0-3999 GCA_964633565.1 uncultured Planctomycetaceae bacterium | reverse complement strand
TGCCGTCGCACACGCCAACATGGACGCCCCCTTCGTGCCGACTGCGCGCGGCCGTCAGGCCGAAATTGTGACTCGCGTTGCCGCAGTCGTACTGCCGCGAGTTTGGCGGGTAATAGTGGTTGTACATGGTGTCGCCGTAGTGCCCATTCATCCATTTGGCCCCGCGCAGGCCCGACCAGATTCCGGCGCCGGGGACGCAGGCCGCGTCCGTCGTGGGAGTGCCGCCGGTCAGCTCGAGGACTTCCAGTTCGGGATCAGCCGGTGGTCCGCCGCCGGGGGACGAGGGCTTCCCCCCTTTCCCTAACGCGTGTTCGCTGAAACAGACGGTGTTCGACATGCCGTCCGTGAGGTCGCGGAACTTGATCCGTGAACCGGAATACATCACGCCGTTGCCGGCGGCGATCGACGCGGCAGGCGCCACGCCGTTGCCGGCGCAGGCCACGTAGTTCGTGGGCGCAAAGTCGTTCCCCGGGATCTGCTCGAAATCGCTGGGACAGAGGTACGAGGGGACCCTGGTGCGCGCGGCGACCTCGTTCTGCGTCATCGGCGTCGACGGCGGGCCGAAGTTCGGCCGCACGTTGAAGTCGATCAGGTTGTACAGGTTGGCACCGTCCAGGTAGGGGAGGACCTGCGCCTGGGCCGAGAACACCATCGGGAAGTTGAGCCGCCCCGGGGGGAAGGCGCGGTGCGACGATTCGTAATTGTGGATCGCCAGGCCGATCTGCTTGAGGTTGTTCCTGCACTGGGCGCGGCGCGCGGCTTCGCGCGCCTGCTGCACCGCGGGGAGCAGAAGCGCCATCAGGATGGCGATGATCGCGATCACGACCAGCAGTTCAATCAGCGTGAAACCGCGTGCGCGGCCGGCGCACGGGGCAGGGTCCGTCTTCATCGAAAGTCCTCCTCAGCGGGAATGTTTCCGCCTGAAGCGGCGCCAGCGCAGGCCGACGATGCCGGGATGAGGCGCGGTCGCCCGGGGCGCAATTTCAGCGGCGGGAAAAATCAGAAAACCATCGGGACTTATCCTGGCGCGCTGGGCCAGATCAGCCGCACGACGGTCTCGGCGGAGGAATCGCCGGTTCGAGAGTGCAGTCCGGGGTGGACTGCAGCGCCGGAAGCGCGGTCTGAGAGGTTGTGGCGTCGGCTGCGAATGGAGCCGGTCTCGCGGCAAGCTTCGGCTGCGAATTCACCAGCCACAGGCTGTCCGGCCCGCCGCAGTTGCAGGCCGACCAGACCGGACCGGGCTGGACTTTGTCCCGCGGCGATGAGTCGGCCATCCGCGGTGTATGCGATTTCGTCCCCGCGCAGCAACAGGTTCCCGCCTGACGGCTGTCCTGTGAGCAGCAGCAACGCGCGCGGCCGCTGACATGGATCGTCGCGGCGGCGGCACGCGGCCCGGAACAGCAGCTCGCCCGGGATGCCGGGGCGGCCGGTCCGACGGCGTCGACGTCACTCACAGGCGCAACGCATACGCCGAGCGACGTCGCGGCAAATGCGACGAGCGTGACGGCACCCGTGATCCGGCGCCACCTCGCGCAAGCCAATCCGCGCAGACGACGACATCGTCTCTCGACGGGCGGCGGATTGATTCGGCGACGCTGCATGCGGTGATTCTCGCACCCGTCGCGCGACGCCGTCAAGTCGCCGGCAGTAATGCCGTTTGAAAGAACTTTCGTCAAAAAAGACTCGCGCGGCGGCGTTGGTCAGTCACGATGCTCGATCACGCGAGTCACGCCATCGATGAGCCATACCGCACCACCTCCAATGAAGACAACAACAAAAGCAAGCACGCTCATCCAGGGCGAATCGGGGAACCATCGTCCACGCCCCAGCGCCAGCAGTGCGGCAACAGGAAAAACGACCAGACCACAAAGCACGCCAACGATCCACCGGCGGGTCGCATTAAACCTCAACTTCGTGCCGCAATTCTGGCAATTCCAACGGGCCCAGTAATGCCCTCTGAAGAAAAGTCTGGTCCAAGGGACCGCGACGCCGCACTCCGGGCAGCAACGGTGCTTGAATTGATGAAGTCGCATCAGACTTGAACGACCCGTGGATACGGCAGAAGTCGCCGTGCGGTCCGAATCTCAGAAGCCCACGACTTCCTGGCCGTTGCGGGTGCCGACGGCGTTCAGCACGCCGGGGTCAGTATCAGCGCTGAACCATTTCACGGATCCATCGGCGAGGAGCAGGTAAGCCCCTTTGCCGGAAGGGTTGCCGAACGTTCCCGCTCCCGGCGTCAGGCTCCCGCCGACGGTCCGCGCGTTGGAGGGGTCGGCCCACGCCTTGTATCCACCGCCCACTTCGCCGCTCATGACGGTATTCGATGAGCCATCCGAGATGTCGCGAAATCCGAGTCCCCCCTTGGGACCGAGAAGCTCCTGGTTCAGTGCATAGTGGCTCAACCCGTAGCCGCGGGTGTCGTTCGTCTCGTCGACGGCGTATTGCATAAAGCCGTCGATCAACTCGCGGTTGAACGGGTCGTTGGCCGCGTCGTCCCAGGCGACGGACTGGTTGATCTGGTTAAACAGTGCGGCCTGGTCGATGAACGGCAGAAGTGCCGTCTGCCAACTGATGTGCACCTGGCCGCCCGACTTCTCGGTGGGGGCGGGTGCGAATTGATTGTAGGTGTCATGGTGGTCGTGCATGCCCAGCCCTAACTGGCGCAAATTGTCCCTGCTGTCTTCATCCTGCGCGCCTGCCGATGAGAAGTCGAAGCCGCCGCCACCCCCACCCGCGTCCCGCTGCGACATGGCGTACATCATGATTCCGACCACCAGGAGCATCGTGCCGCCGACCTGCATCAACAGCATCTTCCAGACGTCGCCGAACCGCGTGATGACGAAGTACAGGGGGTAGAACGGCACGACCATGTACATCACGCCGCACATCACGTCTTCCTCGAAGGCCGCCATGATGATGCCGATGCCGCCGACCAGCAGCAGGCCGCCGCCGACCAGGGCGGTGCCGCCCCCAAGCACGGTTTGCACAGCCGGGACGAAGAATCCGACCAGGCACATCAGCACAAACAGACACGCAAACGCAATACCCGCAATGATGAGGCCGCCCGTTCGAAACCCGGAGGAACCGGCGCTTTGCGCCTTCTTTTTTTTCTTCTTTTTCCTGCGCCCCGGCGCGGGCGCCCGTGGTGCTTCGGCGGGCTCGTCCTCCCCGTCGTCTGTGTCTCGGGGATCCTCCGTCCGGATTGCCCGTTTCGCTCCCGGCCGCGGGACCTCGATGATCTCCTGGCACTGCTTGCAGCGCACCTTCCGCCCGGCCAACTCATCCTTGAGTTGGTAGTTCATGAAGCAGGAATCGCAGGTCACCTGGATTGTCATTGGCGCGCCGCGGTGCCTCTCGGTGTCAGAACTGTAGACAAACGTAAGTTACCGCGGGCCGGGACCGGAATGAAGCCGGTTTCCGTCGGCAATCGGAAATGTGTGCCAACGCAAGCAGGCCCGTCGGCTTCCGTGCCGCCGGGCCTGCCAGGCGTCTCAGCGCCCCTGCCTCAGCATCCCTGCCTCAGGGGCGACAGGCTATGGTGCCGCTGCTTGATCGAGAGCATGCGTCCGCGGCGACGAGACGAACTCCGCCTTGGTCGCTTCGGTCGTGAACAGGTACAGCCGGCTGCGATACCACACGGCATATTCGAGCGAGCCGAGTTCCTGGCGTCCCGTCTGCTGGAACAGGACGACGTCGATGCCGCCGCTGGCGGGGACGTAGGCCCCCGGGTTGGAGACGAACGCCTGCCGCGCGTCGGCCGACGAGAACCAGTACTGGTTCCCCTGGTAGATCGCGGAGTGTTCCAGTTTCGCGTCGGCCAGTTCGCGATAATCGCGGAGCATCACCGGGCAGAACCCCTTGAAGCCCTTGAGCCCCTGCCGCGCGGCGATGCGCGCCATCTTGTCGGCCACATTCGCGGAGTGTTCCGGTGTGGACGGAGCGGTGAGGCCCGTCTGCGGCACCGGCAGCGGCTGCTGGGGAATGACGCGCGGCAACTCC
>CAZWGW010000747.1:0-4005 GCA_964633565.1 uncultured Planctomycetaceae bacterium | reverse complement strand
GATCACGTCGATGGGGGACCGCACCGGCTTCGCGTGGCAGGAGCCCGAAACATGGGGTGAAATCGACCAGTTCGTGGCCGCGAAATGGGAACGGATGAAGATCCTGCCTTCTGAACTGTGCACGGATGACGAATTCATCCGCCGCGCCTACATCGACCTGACCGGCCTGCCGCCGTCGGCCGATGAAGTCCGCGCGTTCCTTGCCGACACCCGCGACACGCGGACCAAGCGGGATGAGGTGGTCGACAAACTGGTCGGCAGCGAACCGTACATCGAATTCTGGACCAACAAATGGGCCGACCTGCTGCAGGTGAACAGCAAGTTCCTCGGCGGCGAGGGGGCCAAGGCGCTCCGCGACTGGATCCGGGGCGAAGTGGCGGCCAACACGCCGTACGACCAGCTCTGCTTCAAGGTCCTGGCCTCGAACGGCTCCAACAAGGAGAACCCGCCGGTCTCCTACTACAAGATCCTCCGCGCGCCGGACGCGATCATGGAAAACACGACTCAACTCTTCCTGGCGGTCCGGTTCAACTGCAACAAGTGCCACGACCATCCGTTCGAGCGCTGGACCCAGGACCAGTACTACGAGACAGCGGCCTTCTTCGCCCGCGTCGACCTGCAGCGCGACCCGAAGAACGCCGAGGGGAACATCGGCGGCACGGCCGTCTAAGGGGCCAAGCCGTTGTGGGAAGTCGTGGTCGACAAACCGGAAGGAGAAGTGACGCACCTGCGGACCGGCGTCGTGACGCAGCCGGTGACGCCGTACGACCGGGACATCAATATGCCGGGGGACGCGACGCGGCGCGAGCAGATCGCCCGCTGGATCACTTCCCCGGACAACGACTACTTCGCCCGCAGCTACGTCAACCGCGTCTGGGGTTACCTGATGGGGGTCGGGCTGATTGAGCCGCTGGACGACATCCGGGCCGGCAACCCGCCGACGAACCCCGAACTGCTCGACTGGCTCACGGCGAAGTTCATCGAATCCGGCTTCGACGTGCGGCAACTGATGCGGACGATCTGCAAGTCCCGCACATACCAACTCTCAATCGCGTCGAACCAGTGGAACGAAGATGACAAGCGGAACTATTCGCACGCCACACCCCGGCGGCTGTCGTCGGAAACGTTGTACGACGCCATCTATACCGTGACCGGGTCGAAGATGCGCATCCCCGGCGTGCCCGAGGGGACGCGCGCGGCAGCGATTGCCGACGCAGCGGTCGCGCTGCCTGACGGTTTCCTCGCCAACCTCGGCCGCCCGGCGCGGGAGAGCGCCTGCGAGTGCGAGCGTTCGTCCGACATGCAACTCGGGGCGGTCATGGCCCTGATGAACGGTCCGACGGTCAGCGAGGCGATCTCGCAGCCGGACAACGCCATCGCGCAGCTCGTTTCGTCCGAACAGGACAACGCCAGACTCGTGAACGAACTGGTGCTGCGAATCCTGAACCGGCCGGCAACTCCGGCTGAGGTCCAGGCGACGGTCGACGCCATGCAGCAACTGCAGACCGAGCACGACGGCCTGGTCGCGGAGTTGGCGGCGTACGAGCAACAGCTCGCGCCGATCACGGCCGAAAAAGAACGCAAGCGGCAGGAACTGATCGCCGCCGCGAAACAGGCGCACGACGCCTGGCAGGAAGAGATCCGCCCGCGCGAGGAGCAGGCGGAGAAGGAGCGCCAGGAGAAGATCACCGCTGCGGAAACGGCTTTGGCGGAGTATGAGGCAGCGCTCCCGGCGAAGTTGGCCGAATGGGAGAAAACCGCCGCCAGCGCCGGCACGGCCTGGGTGGCGCTCGATCCGCGAGACCTCAAGGCGTCGACCCGCGCCAAGCTCGAGAAACAGGACGACCTGTCGATCCTCGCTTCCGGGCCGAACAACCGAAAGGGGAATTACACTGTCACTGCCGAGACGGACATGAAGGGGATCACGGGAGTGAAACTGGAGGTGTTCGCCGATTCGCGGTTCCCGGCGAACGGCCCCGGCCGCGCCGAAAACGGCAACATGGTCCTCAGCGAGTTCAGCCTGGACGCCTGGCCCAAGGGTCAGCCGGACGCCAAAGCGAAAATCGAGTTGCAGAATGCCAGGGCGGATTACAGCCAGGGGGGCTACGACATCGCCACGGTGATCGACGGCCAGGCCCCTGAAGCCGGCAACGGCTGGGCCATCGCGCCGGAGTTCGGCAAAAACCACGTCGCCACGTTCGAGTGCAAGCAGCCGCTCGCCGGCGATACGACGACCGTCCTGCAGTTCGTGCTGGACCAGCAGTTCCAGGACAACAAGCACACGATCGGCCGGTTCCGCATTTCCGTCACGACCGCACCCCCTCCGCTGCTGTTCGGCCTGCCGGAGAACATCCTGCAGATCGTACAGACGGCCGCGGAGACGCGGACCGACGAACAGAAGCAGGCCCTGCTCGATTACTTCAAGTCGATCGACGATGAACTGAAAGCGAAACAGAAGGCCGTCGCCGACGCCAAACAACCGCGGCCGGAAGACCCGAAGCTCGTCGACCTGCGGCAGAAGCTGGACGAGGCGAACAAGCCGCTGCCGGCCGACCCGCAACTCGAGCGCCTCAAGCGTTCAGTGAAGCTCAGTGAGGAACAGTTGCAGAACGCACGGTTGACGACGGCGCAGGACCTGGCGTGGGCGCTGATCAACAGCCCGGCGTTTCTGTTCAACCGGTAGGAGCGTATCATTGTTTGTGCAGCGGCTCGTTGTTGAGCCGCGGAACTCATGCGAACCTCACCAATTGAGGCAGGGCACCTCACATGCGCACGCAAACCGTCCGCGAAGAGCTGAAGGGGCTGATAAAGCGCGTCCCTTTTCAACCCTTCATCATCACACTGGAGTCCGGGCAGCAACTCCTGATTGAGCACCCGGAAAACATCGCGTTCAACCCGCAGGCTGATCCGGAGTCGAAGCAGGGGCGCCGGTTTGTCGTCGTCAGTGGGGAACACTCGACGTTCAGCACGTTTGACGCCGTTTCGGGCATCACGTTCGGCGACGACGGCAACGGTTAGGTCACTGACCAATGTCCACGGCCCTGGCAACCAGAACCTCGCAACAGTTTGAAACGCTCGGCGTCCCTGTCGAACGCGTCTCGCGGTTGTCCGTCGAGCAGTATCACGAAATGGTGCGGCGCGGCATCCTCAGGGCCGGGGAACCCGTGGAACTGATCGACGGACTGCTGGTGAAGAAGATGGGCAAGAACCCGCCGCACGTCATTTCGCTCAACCACCTGCGCGACAAACTCCTGACGCTGATTGGCCCGCGGCGACACGTGCGCATACAGGACCCGGTTACGCTCGACTTCAGTGAGCCGGAACCGGACCTGGCGGTCGTCCGCGGCATCGTCGATGAATTTCGCGACGCTCACCCCGGCCCGGCGGACATCCTGCTGCTGGCAGAGGTTTCCGATACCACACTTGCCGACGACCGCGGCTTCAAACTGCGGCTGTTTGCGCGGAATCACATTGCCGAATACTGGATCATCAACCTGGCCGATGATCAGATCGAAGTCTACTCACACCCGCCCGGACCAGCCCACGAGCCGGGTTACGCCGAATGCCGGATCTACAGTGCCGGCCAGTCGGTGCCGCTCGTTCTCGACGGACAAACCGTGGGCGCAATTGGCGTCACGGACGTTTTGGCGTAGCGGATGCAAATCCGGCGTGGTAACATCAACGAATTCCGATCCAACGACCTGAGGACCTGCCATGATCATCCGCGTCCCCGGCCAACCCGGCAAAGACCTCTGTGACCGCCACCTCGGCGTGACCCGCCGCGACATCCTCCGCGTGGGGGGTTCCGGCGTCCTCGGGCTGAGTCTCGCCAGCATGCTGGGCCTCAAGGCCCGCGCCCGGGAATCGGCCGCGATCGGCGGCGCGGGATGGGGACAGGCCAAACACATCATCATGTGCTATCTCCAGGGCGGTCCCAGCCACCTCGACCTGTGGGACCCCAAGGAGAACGTGCCGGACAACGTGAAGTCCGCCTTCTCCAACGTG
>CAZWGW010000746.1:0-4008 GCA_964633565.1 uncultured Planctomycetaceae bacterium | reverse complement strand
GGACCCCAAAACGCACGTAAGTCCTTATTCGATCGGCGCAACAGCGTAACTTGGGCTAGCGGTCCACGGACGCGGAGGGCATCTGAGAATCCCCGGCCTCGTCATCCATTGTGACGTGGTAAATTCGGATTGAGTATCCCGCGAACGCCGCCGGCTCCAGGCACATCAGCTTGTCGTAGTTGTGCGCGTCGCTGACCAGGTATTGCATACTCACCGCGTGCCATCCGGGTTGCAGGCCGTCGATGACGTCATCAGGGACTCGCGCCGTGTGGTGTTGTGAAGTCGCCGGCGTCCTGGGAAAGTCGACGCCGGCAGATCGTGGGTTGAAGAACCCCATGTAAGCCACGGTCAGCGGACGTGCACCGGGGTGCTGATCGATCCAGGCTTTGAGATAGAACAGGTCCTGTCCCCAGTCGAGGTTTGCGTCCAGCAGGTGTTCGTGGCCGCGCCGCGGTCCTCCCGCCAGTTCGCTGAAATAACTCATGCTGTGCGGAAAGCATGCCAGGCTGCTGCAGACGGACCAGGCCAGTGCAGTCGCGGCGAGCGTTGCGAAGACCCGTTGCGCGCCGGTCGTCGACTTGACGGACGTGTCGGCGGCGTATCCGCGTGGTGCCGCCGACCGAACGCTCCCGAACGGTGCCACCGTCTGGCTGACCCAGATGAACAGGAACGGCAAGGCCGGCAGGACATAACGGAAGTAGCGGCTGAATCCGGTCTGTGAACTCACCAGCACAAATACCGCGACGGCGGGGACCATCAGGACGAGAGTGGCCAGGCATCGTCCAGGATTCCTTCGCAGGCACGTCAGGACCACGGCCAGGCCCAGCAACACCCACATGCCGGGTGTCAGTTTCACCAGGGCAGCGTACAGGTAGTAGTACCACCACCCACCCTGCTTGAATTCCCCGCGCAGATAGGACGACTTCCCCTGTTCGAAATCGTGCTTC
This sequence comes from uncultured Planctomycetaceae bacterium, assembly GCA_964633565.1. Taxonomy (GTDB): domain Bacteria; phylum Planctomycetota; class Planctomycetia; order Planctomycetales; family Planctomycetaceae; genus CAZWGW01. Next base: position 3,061 of record CAZWGW010000746.1, on the reverse strand, counting down.
TGCAAGTCGAGCCCTGTCACGTAGTCCCGCGGCAAGGGGACCGGGATGGCGCCGGGCAGCGTGCCCGCAAAGCGGTTGCCCGTGTCCTGTGAGTGCCGATTGCGGGATGCGCCGCCGGCAAGAGCAGCGCTGAAGAACCGGTATCGGCCGAGCGGCTGGCCCGTGCCGTCGAATGCGTAACCCAGGTTCAGTACATAGAGTCCCAGAAGGAGAACCACGACGAGTTGCCAGAATGGTGCCGGACGTTTGGGCTTGCTGCCGCCTGCCGCAGGGCCCGATGTGTCACGGGAAGCGAGCTGTCGTTGGGCCAGCCACACGACGGGCCACAGGCCGAACAGAATGATCCAGGTCATCTTGGAGAGTTCCGCGACGCCCAGGGCCACACCGGCGAGGATGGCCGACAGCCACGTTGGACGATCCAGCCACCGCCAGCAGGCATAGGCAGCGAGGACCCCGCAGGCCGCCGCGGCGGCATCGGGCGTGATCATGCAGGCGTTGCCCAGGATGTTCGGCGACAGGCACCACAGCGTCAGTGCCAGCAGGCCCGCCCGCGCGCCGTACAGCGCCCGCGCCCAGCGCCAGCACACGACAGCCCCCAGCAGGCTGAACGGGATGCAGGACCACCGTGCCAGCGTGAACATCCAGAACGCCCGCGCACCATTCGCATCGATGAAGTCCGACACGATGCCCCATTCGGGCCGCGCGCCGGGTGCGTCCGTGTAGTTGGACCAGTCGAATTCCGGCGCCGACAGCAGCACGGGAATGGCGGCCACGGCCCGCACCAGCGGCGGATTGACCCGGTACAGATCGAAGCGCCCGTACTTCCAGATCACCATGCCGCCCGGCAGATGCCCGACTTCGTCAAACGCGGGGCTGTTTCGATAGCCGCACCAGGCCAGCAGTCCTGCATGCCCTGCCAGCAGGACGCAAACCAGCACTGTCGGCCACGAACAACTCTTCCGCCGCATTTTGCACCCACAGGTTGCCGGAATGCCCGCGTGCCGCGCACCACTCGCTGTGTCGATCATCCTTTCGCGATCAGATAGATTACTCCAACCAGCCCCTCGGGTCACCCACGTTACAGTCAGGAATTTCCGATGTCCGTCTCGCCAGTGCGCATCTCCCAATTGCTCGCCGCGGGCCAGCCCGGCGCTTCGGTCGACGTGTCAGGCTGGGTCCGCACCCGGCGGGACTCCAAACAGTCGTTCTCGTTCATCGAACTCAACGACGGCTCGTGCCTGGCGAACCTGCAGATCGTCGTCGACGCCAGCGTGCCTGGTTACGCGGAGACGATCAGGGAGGTCCACACCGGCGCCAGCGTGCGCGTCACGGGAGAACTCAAAGCATCGCCCGGCGCGAAACAGCGGGTCGAACTCCAGGCCCGCACCCTGGAGTTGATCGGCCTGGCCGATGCGGAGAAATTTCCGCTGCAGAAAAAGAGGCATTCGTTCGAGTTCCTCCGCGAGATCGCGCATCTCCGGCCTCGGACCAACACCTTCGGCGCCATCGCCCGCGTCCGCAACCGGGTCAGCTACGCCATCCACACCTTCTTCCAGTCGCGCGGCTTCGTGTATGTCCACACCCCCATCATCACCACCAGCGATTGTGAAGGAGCGGGGGAGATGTTCCAGGTGACGACGCTGCTGGCGAGTGGAGAGCGGAGAGGGGAGAGTGGAGAGCATCGCCCGACTCTCAACTCTCAACTCTCAACTCTCGACTATTCGCACGACTTCTTCGGCAAGCGCGCCTCTCTCACCGTCTCTGGTCAGCTCGAGGCCGAAATCTTCGCCACCTCGCTCGGCCCCTGTTACACGTTCGGGCCGACGTTCCGCGCCGAGAACTCCAATACGCCGCGGCACCTCGCCGAGTTCTGGATGGTCGAGCCGGAGATGCCCTTTTACGAGCTGCCCGACAACATGCAGCTTGCCGAGGACTTCATCAAGCATCTGATTCGCGACGTCCTGGAGCACTGCCCGGAGGACATGCAGTTCTTCAACGACCGCATCGACAACAAGGTGCTGGAGACGCTGCGGCACATCCTGGACCATGAGTTCAGGCGGGTCAGTTACACCGACGCCGTCGACATCCTCACGGCGAGCGGCAAATCGTGGGAGTACCCCGTCGAATGGGGTCACAACCTGCAGGCGGAGCACGAGCGGTATCTGACCGAGCAGCACTTCCGGCAGCCGATCATCGTGTTCGACTACCCGCGGTCGATCAAGCCGTTCTACATGTATTGCAACGACGACGGCAGGACCGTCCGCGCGATGGACGTGCTCGTGCCGGGCGTGGGGGAGATCATTGGCGGCAGCCAGCGCGAGCACCGGCTCGACGTGCTGGAGGCCCGTCTCCGCGAATGTGGGCTCAACCCCGACGACTACTGGTGGTATCTCGACCTGCGGCGCTACGGAACTGTGCCGCACGCGGGCTTCGGCCTGGGCCTGGAGCGGATGCTGCTCCTCATGACGGGGATGCAGAACATCCGCGACGTGATCCCCTTCCCGCGCACACCGAAGAATGCCGAGTTCTGACCGCGCGATACAGTCCGCACGCCCGGCGCGATCCCTATCCGCGCACGAGGCGCAGCGGCCGTCATGGTCCGAACTTTCCGCCTGACTGTGCGGTGGGTGTGCCTCGCGCTGTGCGGTGCCCAAGGTCGCATCAATTCGAGAGGCACGCGCGGTCGATCCTCAACACGTCTATCCGTTCTGCGGCGCCGAGACCTGTCCCGCCACTGATTGAGGAGCCCTCCCATGCGACGATTCACGTTCAAGGCCGCTGCGCTGGCCGTCCTGTTCGCCGGACCGACCTTTGTCACGGGAGCCGAGCCGACCCCGGCGCCTGCAGCCGAACAGATCCCCCAGCGCGCTGCCGCCGAAACGCTCCAGATCCAGGCTGAGGCGCCCCCGCAGCCGCAGGTCGACGTGACGCCGCAGACCCAGACGGCTCAACAGACTCAACAGCCGGTCTCGACCATGCAGCCACAGGCGCAGCCCCAGCAACAGCAGCAGTATTATTACTACTATCCGCAGGCCCAGCAGCAACGGCAGGGTTTCTGGGG
>CAZWGW010000745.1:2408-4017 GCA_964633565.1 uncultured Planctomycetaceae bacterium | reverse complement strand
CGGCAACTGGAACGCCGTCCCCATCGACACGCGCAGTACGCGGCGCGAAAACGGGTCGGAGCAAGAGTCCCCCAGCAACAGCCCCCGCACGCCGAACCCCGCACACAGGCGGATCAGTCCGCCCATGTTGTCCGGGTCGGTCATCCGCGGACAGGCGACGAACAGCGCCGGCCCGCCCCCCGCCGGCAGCAGGTCGCTCAATTCCGGCTGCGGCAGACGTCGGCCGCAGGCCATTACGCCGTGGTGAAAGTTGTACCCGACCAGTTCGGCCGCGAGTTCCTGCGGCAGCACGAGCAGCGGCACGTGCTCGGGGACGGCCTCCGCCAGAAAATCCCGCCGCCGCTCGCTGACGACGATCGACTCAACCGGAAACGGGCTGTCGAGCAGCCGCCGCACGACGCGGTGCCCCTCGACGACGAACGTCCCCCGGCGGCGCGTGCGGTTGCTGCGCTTGAGGTTGCGGTACGGGTCGAGCCGCGAGTCGTCGAGCGAAGTGACGGTTGAAGCGGACATCAATGGATTTCACCGGCACCGCGCCAGCGTCATCAGCGCAAACGCCGTCCCGTACGGCTGGTGATAGTCGTACAGTGGATAGTCCCACCACGAGCCGTCCTGCTCCTGCCGGTCCATGATGATCCGCGACAGATGCGCCTGATACAGCGGCCGCTTCTCCACCGGGAGTTCCTCGATGCACCGCGCGCCGTAATAGTGGCCGAAGTAGTAGAAATAGCCGGCCACCTGGAAATACGACTCGTGCGGGATCGGCCGCTTGCGGCCGATGTCGAGCCAGCCGTTGCGTGTGATCAGCCGGTCCAGCCAGTCGATCAGCACCTGGTCGGTGATCGTCTCGTCCCCCCACTGCCGCAGCGCGAGGTTGCAGGCCTGCGAGCGGCCCAGGCTCCCGCCGGGGCGGTTGATGCCGCGCCGAGGCTGCCATTTGAGATATTCGCCGTACAGGTAACTGAAATCGGGGAGCCGCTGCCGCTCGGTCGCCGCGATCGCCTTGTCGACCATCTTCTGCGGCGGCTCGAACCCTGCCTGCCTGGCATCGTCCAGCGCGATCAATACGGCCGCGTTCACGAAGCTGATCGAGTCGCTCGACGGCTGCTTCGTCTGATAGCGGAAGTCGTAATAGCCCCAGCCGCCGTCGATCGACGCGTACCGCTCCAGCAGGTCGAATTGCTCCAGCATCAGCGACTTGATCCTGGCGCGGCGCTGGGCGTCGTCGGGAAAGCGGCGGTCCATCCGCGCCAGCGCCTGCACCGCGTAGCCGTGCGTCCAGACGTTGTACATCGCGTCGCCCGTCGCGCGGCGGACCTTGGGCAGGTTCTCGAACAGCCAGGCCTCGGCCTTGTCGACGGCGGCCATGGCGTCGGGGCGTTCGCTGGCGGTCTCCAGCAGGGCGAGAATGTCGAGCACTGTGACGGCCGCCTGGAACGCATCGTGCGCGCCGGGGATCGGCGCATAGATGTTGAGGTCCTTCGTCCGCGTGGCCGACCACCATGAGCCGTCGGGATTCTGGTCGGCCAGAAGAAAATCGATCCCCCGGCGAACCGACGAATCGATCTCGGCGGGCGCCGGCGGCTCCATCGGCTCCGGACGCGGAATC